>VMSQ01000294.1 GCA_013792055.1 Desulfobacteraceae bacterium | reverse complement strand
GGATATGATAACAGCAGGTTTCGGATTGTAGATTATGCTGCTAAATGGGATGATAAATCTTATGAATATCATCATACACCCAGATGCTTTGATTTTCCTGCCATAGATCAATCTTTTTTAACAGAACTTTCAACAATAGCAATTCAGTGCTGGCAGGTTTTTGGGTTGGAAGGATATGCACGCATTGACTTCCGGGTTGATGATAATAAAAGGCCCTGGATACTTGAGGTCAATACAAATCCCTGTCTTTCTCCAGATGCAGGCTTTGCTGCCGCAGCGGAATATGCAGGCCTGCCTTTTGCAGATGTGGTAAAGCGAATTCTCGATAATGCAATCAGCAGAAAATCACCTGGCAGCTTCAGGTGTTTATTAGACAGCGAAAAACATATCATTGAACCGCAAAATCGAGCATATTCCCCGCTGCTTGCGGCGGGGTTAAAGTTGTCTGATCCAAAAATAGTTTTTCGTTACAACCCTCTTCAAAAGGATATTGAAGATGTGCGACAATTAATCAGTGAAACCGGTTTCTTCAACCCTGGAGAAGTAAATGTGGCTGTCGAACTTGTTGAGGAACGATTAACAAAAGGTGAAAAAAGTGATTACCATTTTGTTTTTATAGAACAGGATAATCGATTGATCGGCTATTCCTGTTTCGGCCTGATCCCCTGCACTGTTTCCAGCTATGATCTTTACTGGATTGCTATTCATCCGGATTTTAAAAGAAAGGGATTAGGACGAATGGTATTAAATGAAACCGAACGTTTAATTTATGAATCCAATGGAACACGTATTTATATCGAAACATCTCAGCGGTCGCATTATTCTGGGACTCGTTCTTTTTATGAACAATGTGGTTATAATGTGACATCAATACTTAAAGACTTTTATGCTTTAGGAGACGGAAAAGTTATTTACAGTAAAACTCTTGCTGACAAAAGAGCTTAAGGGTGGGTATAGGTGTCTACTATTGACCCATGTCAGATAAAATGTTATATATTACAGCATGTTGCGTCCACTTAAAATAGAATATCCCGGAGCGGCGAAATCTGTGGATTCAAAATTAAACAGTAAAAATTCAAAGAACTTGGCTGGGGATGTTCTACTTCACAAAACCCGGCGATTTCGTCCTCTGCCCTCTGTCTTCCGATCACAACCTCCGACTTCTGATCTCTGTCTTTTGCCCCCTGTCCTTAGGACGCCTGTGCGGCAACCAGGTACAGAAAATGCAAGAAAAGCGCATTCTCGGAACAGTTGGAAGAACCCTGCTAATCGCAAAAAGATCATAATGAACCAGTGCCCACTCCTCGGTAACTATAATGACACTTGGAAAGCGAATATCTGCAATAAGGTCAGAAGGCACCGACCCATTCCATTACATAATGCTGCCAAGAGCTTATGAAAACTGTTATATGTAACAAATTGAAACGCTTTAATAATTGTGATATGCAAATGTTACCTGCATGGAAACCGGCTGATTTTTGGGTTATGCGGTTGGCAAGCTATCTGAACTTCAAAACTTCTGGCGATGGCCTTTAAGGGGTTATACGGTTTTCTGTTTAATATCCAAATTGGTTAAATATACAGTTAGAAAATCTGTTTCTTTTGCTAATTTTGTTTAACAATCATAAAATCTGTGGGAATAGTCAGAGACTATATAATAACTGGATAGGGCGTAGGAGAATTAAAAGATTATGTATCTCCCCAGTCATTCTGTTATAATGTCAAGACTTTTTATTCGGAAAAATCGCACAAAAATCCCCTTAG
>VMSQ01000057.1 GCA_013792055.1 Desulfobacteraceae bacterium | reverse complement strand
TTCTCTCTCTCTCTCTCTCTCTCTCTCTCTCTCTCTCTCTCTCTCTCTCTCTCTCTCTCTCTCTCAACAACCACTTTATTTTACTAATATTCCAGCGAGTTAGCAGCAGGAGTAAGCCTACCGGTTTCCTTGAATGGACCGGTGGGCTTTTTTTGTTTATGATAGGTAATGGGCTTTGTAAATTCAGAGAAAACCACTCACATAAAAATATTGGCTATTACGGGTTATGATACCAAAGAGAACAGGGACCGAATTCGGGACGACGCATTTTATCAATGTATTTGAGGTCATCACCTTGCGCAAGCATACAGAGGAAAGGGAAAAGAATCATGAAGCTTAATCTTCGCACTAAACTTATTGGGAGCTTTGTTATCATGCTCTTTTTGATGGTCGTTGTAGGATTGATGGGCACACATACCTCAAAGACCATCCGAGACCGCTTGGGCAACATCATTGAACAGGATTTAAAACCGGCAAACATATTGGGTGACGTGGCCCGGAGGGCCGGCTTTATCCGGGCGAATTCTCTTTTACACCTGTTAACCGGGTCTATTGATGATATGAATCGGTACGAGTCAGAGGTGGCCGATTGGGCGGGCAAGATAAACACGGACCTCGATACTTTAGAAAACATATTCAAGGATCAGGCAACCCTTGATAAACTTGCAGAGTTTCGTACTGCCTGGGAAACGTATTTGAGAGTCTGGCGTGAACAGGTTGTGCCCCTTAGCCGGACGAACCGTGACGAGGAAGTATTTCCCCTGGCCATAAAAAGTGGGGCCGGCGGTATGGCGGCTCGAGAAGCAATGTATAAACTTGGTGGGTTACATGATGCCAATGTTGCGGCTGCCAACCATAGTCTGAAACTGGCAGACCAGGATTCCAGGAAAAGCCAATACATTTTGTCAGCACTTATCCTTCTTGCAATTATACTCGGTTTAGCCTTTGGAATAAGACAAGGTTCGATCATTGCGGGTTCTGTGAATACTGTCTCAAAAGCGGCACAACTGGTGGCGGCCGGTGACCTTGATCAGAGAGTGATGGTCAAGACCGGCGACGAGATCGAATCTATGGCAAATTCTTTCAATACAATGACCTTTAAATTGAAGACGATGGTTGAAGAACTGCAACGCGAGATCACCGAGCGCCGTCGGGCGGAGGACCGGCTGCGGGAGAGCGAACAATGGCTGTCCACAACGCTAAGGAGCATTGGCGATGCAGTGATAGCTACTGATGCCGAGGGACTTGTAACCCTCATGAATCCTGTTGCCGAGGACTTGACCGGCTGGGACGAGTTAGAGACTGCGGGCAAGCCTCTGGAAGACATTTTCAACATCATCAATGACCAGACAGGGGGACGGGCTGAGAATCCTGTAACCAGGGTACTCCAAAAAGGCGTTGTTGTGGGCATGGCCGATCATACGGTATTGATAGCCAAAGACGGAACAAAACGGCATATTGCTGACAGTGGGGCGCCGATAAGAGATGAGGAAGGGGAGATCATCGGTACTGTCATGGTCTTCCGGGACATCACCGAGCGCAAGCAAGCGGAGGAGGAATTGAGGAAACACCGTGACCACCTGGAGGAACTGGTGCAAGACCGCACAGAGGCGCTGCGGGAGAGCGAGAAAAAAACCAAACAGGTCAAAGAATATCTCGAGCTTCAAGTTGACCGGATGCCGATTGGGTTGATTCTTTGGGATGCAGAGTTTCATGTGACATCCTGGAATCCCGCTGCTGAGAAAATTTTTGGCTTCACAGCGGAAGAAACGTTGGGGAAACATCCATACGACCTTGTTGTGCCAAAAGAGGCTCAACCCCAGGTGGATGATATTTGGCGTCGACTGCTTGAAGGGGACATGACAGCGTATAGCACAAACGAGAACATAACCAAAGATGGTGGCACTATCATCTGTGAGTGGACAAACACACCACTTAAAGAAACCGATGGCACAGTGTTGGGTGTTCTTTCAATGGTTAAGGATATTACCGAACAAAAGAAACTTGAAGAACAATTCCGGCAGTCCCAGAAAATGGAGGCCATCGGCACTCTGGCCGGCGGCGTTGCCCATGATTTCAACAACCTGCTGACCGTCATCATCGGCAATTCCCAGCTTGCACTGATGGATGTCATAAAGGATGAATCCTTACGCAAGAAAATAGAAGAGATCGAGAAAGCCGGAGACAGGGCGGCATCTCTTACCCGGCAACTGCTTGCCTTCAGCCGCAAGCAGATAATTACACCCAGGGTTCTGGATCTCAATGAACTATTAACAGGCATAGAGAAGATGCTCGGTCGCCTGATTGGGGAGGATGTTGAGCTGTTGACGATTCCGGGACCTGCATTGTGGCAGGTGGAGGTGGACCCCGGGCAGATGGAGCAGGGGATAATGAACATGGCGATCAATGCTAAAGATGCGATGCCCCAGGGAGGAAAGATCACCATTGAAACAGCCAACACTGATCTGGACGAGAACTATTTTCGCAAGCACGGTATTGAAGGAGAAAAGCCAGGCCATTATGTGATGCTCGCTGTAAGCGATACCGGCATCGGGATGGACAAGGAAACCCAGGAACATATCTTCGAGCCTTTCTTTACCACCAAGGAAGTCGGCAAGGGCACGGGACTGGGCTTGTCTACGGTATATGGCATTGTCAAACAAAACAATGGCTTTGTCTGGGTTTACAGCGAGCCCGGACAGGGTTCCACCTTCAAGGTCTATCTGCCCAGGGCGGAGGGAGCTGCGGACTCGGAGGAAAAACAGCAGCTCCCTGTAATCGAACTTGACGGTTCTGAAACCGTTTTGATTGTGGAGGATGATAATGGTCTTCGAAAATTTGCGCAAGAGGTTCTCCTGCTGCATGGATACAAAGTATTAGATGCTGAAAATGGTGAAGATGCTTTGAGGGTCAGCCAGGCGCACGAGGGTCAGATTCATCTGATGATAACCGATGTGGTGATGCCCAGGATGGGCGGGAAGGAGCTGTCAGAAAAGCTGCAACCTTTCTATCCCCGGATGAAGGTGATTTACATGTCGGGTTACACAGACAACGCCATAGTTGAGCACGGTGTTTTGGCGCCCGGACTGAATTTTCTCCAAAAACCTTTTACACCGGAAAGCCTGGCGCTCAAGGTGCGGGAAGTGTTGGACGCTGAGAATTGAAGATTGTATATTGAAAATTGAATATTGAAGGAATTCCGTTAATTTTACCCGCCCGCCTCCGCGGGAATGACAATCTCGTCTAATCGTCCGTCATTCCCGCGAAGGCGGGAATCCAGAGAATAATCGCAAAATATGATTTACCCGAACTTATTGAGAACTTACATTATACAGGGCTAACTCATTGATATAGCTTTAGAATAAATTTCAAAAAGCGAGGTAATAGGTTATGGAAAAGCATACCATTTTAATCGTTGATGATGAGGAAATGGTCCTTAAAACCATCGAACGCACTCTTTTGGATGAGAACTGTATCCTTCTCACAGCCCTGAGCGGGCAAGAAGGACTTGCCAAACTGGCAAATCATGAAGTCAGCATGGTTATCAGCGACCAGAAGATGCCGGGCATGAGCGGGCTGGAATTTCTGGATAGGGTGAAAATAGAATACCCCGATATATTGACCATTATGCTGACAGCTTATGCTGATATCGAAGTCGCCGTGAAAGCGATCAACGAGATCGGAATTTATAAATTTATTCTGAAACCTTTCGATGTAGAGGTTTTTAAAATAACGATAAAAAGGGCTTTAGAATCGCTGCATTTGGTCAAAGAATGCAAACGACTGATGCAGCAGGTTCAAAATCATGAAGCCATCCTTAGAAATCTTGAAAAACAGCACCCCGGAATTACCAGAGTAGAGAAAGATGAATATGGTAACGTTTTGTCACTTTAGGGAAGTCGTTGGTGAGGAGTAACGAGAATGGCTAACATCCTGGTTGTAGATGATGAAGAGGCCGTCCGACGCCTGCTAAGCCAGGTGCTTTTAAGGGGCGAATACGAATACGCCCTTGCCGCTGATGCGGCAGAGGCTCGTAAATTCATTAAGGATCGGAATTTCGAGCTGATCTTATGCGATGTAACTATGCCGGGAGAGTCCGGGATTGATTTCATCCGACATGTTGCGGCCGAATATGAAGATACAGCAATAATGATGATGACAGCGGTGGATGATCCGGCGGTTGCCGAAACGGCCATGGAGGTAGGGGTTTATGGGTACATGATCAAGCCTTTTAACACTAATGAAGTGATCATTAACATCCGTAATTCCCTGCGTCGTCGAGAGCTTGAACTTGCAGGTCGAGTTTACCTCAGGGACCTGGAACACAAGGTTGAAGAACGCACCGCTGAATTACGAAAAACCCTGAGTGGGGTCATTTACGCTTTGACAATGACCGTTGAAATGAGAGATCAATACACAGCCGGCCATCAGCAGCGGGTATCCGATCTGGCCCGCGCCATAGGAACTGAGATGGGGTTTTTAAAAGATAAGATAATGGGGATTCGTATGGCCGGGGTACTTCATGATATCGGTAAGATAGCAATTCCTGCAGAGATTCTCAGTAAGCCCGGTCGATTAAGCAAAACAGAATTTGAGCTTATTAAAAATCACTCTCAAGTTGGTTATGATATATTGAAAACAATACAGTTTCCATGGCCTCTTTCTCAAATCGTTCTTCAACATCACGAAAGAATGGATGGCTCCGGATATCCCAATGGGCTTTTGGGTAAAGAAATGCTGATTGAGGCCAGAATCCTGGGCGTTGCGGATGTTGTTGAGGCTATGGCTTCTCATCGTCCTTACAGGCCGGCCCTTGGTATTGATAAGGCCTTAGAAGAGATCTCAATTAATAAAGGTAAATTTTATGACACTGAGGCAGTAAATGCGTGTTTGAGGGTTTTTAAAGATAAAGGGTTTAAATTTAAATAAATCCAGTCAACATAGATTATCCAAGCATCCAGATCCTGATAGAAGAAATCAGGGGAAAAGCTGACAGGAATTAAGGGCACTCAGCTTTGTCTAAAGTTTTTCCCAATTATCTCTATTACCTCCTCCGGTGTTTTTGCATAATGTAGCAGATCCTTATTATAAAGCTCAAAGGACTTTCCCGCGTCAAAATTCAGAAGTATAACTGTTTTGCCGCTTTTAAGGGCAAGGGCGATTTCAGACAAAGTGCCAAGTCCGCCCGGACATGCAACAACTACATCGCTTGAAAGTACATTGATGCAATTTCTTGCATTTCCCATTCCTGTAATAATAGGTATTTTGATATACTCAGAAACCCTGTCGCAGTTATCGTCAGGGAGTATGCCGACGGTTAGTCCTCCATGATCAAAAGCTCCCTTTGCCGAAGCTCTCATTATGCCGGCACCCCTTCCGCCATTTAACAGAATCCATCCTTCTTTTGCAATCATGCTTCCAAGGCGGTATGCGATTTTTTCATCTTCATGAGCTACATTGCCTCCTCCCATTATTCCTATTATAAGGGGTTTTTTCATGATTGAAAAAGCTGCAGATAGTTAGCGAAAAGCCTTGGGTTAACCCTGGAAAAGCGATCAAAATCCGATATCATCTCCATTCCGGGTATTAAAGCTTTTACTACAGGTATGCCGAGGTCTTTTCTGGTTAAGTTTACATATAGCGGTTTGTAATTATTAGCCATAAGCAGACTTTCAAGAATCGCCAGATCCTTAACAGGATTACCGGTTGAGTAATCGGGTAGATTTTCAAAGCGTAGCATCGGCAACCCGTCGGGGCCAGGAGCAGAAGCAGAACCATTTGGGTAAGGATAAGGAGTTTCAGTTAAGGCGGAAATAAGAGCTTTTTTGCCATCAAGGTTGGCTCCGGTTCCTTTAACAATTTCTCCGTTTTGGCTGACAACAAAACACTTATAGCATGGGACACCGAATGGCTGGGTTATATCCTGAAACTGAACAGATATTCCTTTGGTTTTATAGTCTTCCAATAAGTCCGCGATGACAGGGTCTTCAGCCTCAAGCATGAAACATCTGGAGGGATCGTAAAGAGATACACCTTCGCTTTCGCGTTCAATAATTTCTAATAGAGCGCTTATTTTTGCCCCTTCTATTGTATTTCCGGAAGCCAGACCGGTTGATCCAAGTCCGCTGAATAGATTGATTTCATCCAGATTGCAGAAAAGGAACACACACTGGGCTGGAAGCAGGATGGGCTGTATATTCCGACCGCACTGCTGTTCACCTTCAAGCCAGAATAGCGCTTCGTTGTTATATGGAGTTTCCAAAACAAGATTATTTGGATTTAAAGCGTTTTTCCCATCTTTAATTAAATCTTCGTGGGTTGCATGGGTTAATGGATATTGTTTTACGAAATCAAATGAGCCTTCTGAGTTAAAGCCGGTAAAAGACGATCTGCGTTCAACTATTTCCATGCTATATGATGCCCTTGCCGTATCAAGAGAGAGACCTTTTCCGTAGCTGGTTTGATCGCCTAAAAAAATATAGTTGTGGCGGCTGTTCCTGACGGAGTAACCTATATGCCATTTTCTGAGCAACCCAAAGGGGCTCAGAGATGATTCATGCCTCATTTCCGTATCCGTGAGTAGATTATATTCTATAAGTTTGTTCAGAGCATGCTGTGCGGTTGTCTTAAGCGGAGGAGAGCATTTATCTTCTTTTGAGCAATTCCCTGCGATTTTATCATAAATTTCACGGATATGGACAGAATTGCCTCGTATCTCAGAAAGTTTTTCCTTGCCGAATAATAGTGGTATTTTTATATCATCGGGTGCTGGAAGCGGCTTATGATCAAAGATATTGCTTTTGAAAACGGCAATCCATTTTGAATGAAGATCATGATCGTCTAAAAGGCTGGATTTGATAAAGTTAAGCGGAGTGTAAGCTGAAAGTTTCTTAGTTTCTTCTGACTTAAAGTATTTTTTAGTTAAGGTGAATTTGTCATATAATAGAGAAGTTTCATATAATAATGCCAGCAAAGTATAATCATCTTGCTTTGCCTCCTTAATGATTTGCATCATCTTTGCATCATCAAACTTTGCGATTATGTCTAAAAGATGCTTATGCATGAAAGTGTCATAGGGATGAGCCCTCAAATACTCAATTGATTCTTCAAAACTGACTTCTTTCATCGGGCTGCATGAAAAATACCCGACTCCTGTCTCTGTGTCCCTCAGGCCTAACTTATACACTATATTTATAAATGGCGGGTGTTTAGTGTTATTATTCATTTGCTGTGTTTTCATTCGTCAATATTTTATCAAAATATTCGACAGTCTTTTTCAGTCCATCATCCAGTTTAATAACAGGCTGCCAGTCAAGTTTTTCTTTAGCCAGGCTGATATCCGGCTGACGCCGGCAGGGGTCATCCTGGGGCAGCGGCCTGAAAACAATCTTTGATTTAGATCCGGTTAGTTCTATGATCTTTTTGGCTAATTCAAGGACGGAGAATTCATCTGGGTTTCCAAGGTTGATTGGACCAACAAACTCATCCGGACTATTCATCATTTTGATCAAACCTGTTATTAGATCGTCAACATAGCAAAAAGATCT
>VMSQ01000328.1 GCA_013792055.1 Desulfobacteraceae bacterium | reverse complement strand
TAATATTTTTTCATCTGCCTCAAGAAAGAGTATTTTAAAATTATATCCTTTTTGCCTGATGGATTCGAAAACAGATGAATATTTGGAAAGAAATCCTTTCTCGCGCAGATCCATTACAAAGACAAGCCCCGCGATTTCAGAGGCGTGTTCCTCTATCGGCAGTTCCAGAAACTTGGGGAGAAGATCAACCGGCATGTTATCTACACAATAATAATTTGCATCCTCAAATGCTGCAATTGCAGTACTCTTGCCAGAGCCGGAAACACCTGTAATAATGATTATCTTTAGATTTTTCACTCTAATCAACAGTATTATTTAAAATTCATCATCCTCCTCTTTGATGATGGAAAAGATTTCATCACTGTCAACAGCACTTAACAGCCGCTCCTTAAATGAATCGTTTTTTAGAATTTTGGAAATTCGGGCAAGCAGCTTCAAATGAAGACCAGTAGAATTCTCCGGCGTTATAATAAGAAAAAAGATGTGGACAGGTCGTCCATCTATAGACTCAAAATCAACTCCTTGACGACTTAAGCCAAAACTAATAACCAGTGATTTAAGATCTTTCATTTTACCATGAGGAATTCCAATACCTGCACCTATTCCAGTGCTGCCAAGTCTTTCTCTCTCCATAAGAACCCGAACAATTTCCTCCTTATTAACACCGGCAATACTGGCCACAGGAATTACCAGCTCCTCAATAACTCCCTTTTTGTCAAGTGATTTCAAGTCAGAAAGAATTGCTTCTTTAGGCAAAACATCAAGAATTTTCATATTATATCCACCTACATCACACTAGTATAAGGCAATTGAGTACAGATGAGTCTATTGATTGAATATTGTATATTGTATATTGAATATTGTATATTGAATATTGTATATTGAATATTGAATATTGAATATTGTATATTGTATATTGTATATTGTATATTTGTGGAAATCGCTTCGCTCCATTAATTCATATAAAATTAACGGAATACCTTCAATATTCAATTTTCAATATACAATCTTCAATTTCTTTGGTCTTCAATTTTCAATATACAATCTTCAATTTCTTTCCGACCACCGACCACCGACCACTGACAACCGACCACTGTTAGCTGCTGGGCTCTATCAAACCGTAATGGCCGTCCTTGCGTTGATATAAGACATTGACTTTATCTGTCCTTGCATTTGTAAACACAAGGAAATTATTATTCAAAAGGTCCATTTGCATAACCGCTTCTTCAATACCCATCGGCTTATATTCGATGTTTTTGACTTTTATCTCTCTTGTGGCTTCGAAATCTATATGGACGTCATCTTCAACAATAATGTCTTTTGTCCTGGCTTTCGTTCCACTTCTTCGTTCTCTGTTTTTCTGCTTGTTTTTCTTAATCTGTTTCTCAAGCTTGTCTAAAACCATATCAATGGCTGAATACATATCAACCGTTTCTTCTTTGCCATTTATATTAAGCCTGTCACCGACAATATTGATCTCAGCTATATGGCGGAACTTTTCAACCGAAAGAACAACGTTAGCCTCTGCTGTATTATAAAGAAATTTATCAAAGCGATTAAGTTTGTTTTGAACATATGTTTTTAAATTTTCAGAAGGATCAAGATTTTTAAAAGTTACAGATGTCTGCATGCTAAAAAACCTCCCTAAAATTGTTTGCGTTTGTTGGATGACAGAAGTTCCATCATCTCTCGATATTTAGCTACTGTTCTCCTTGCAATGTTTATGTTTGATTCTTTTAAAAGTTTTGTAATTTTATCATCACTATACGGTTTCCTTACATCCTCGTTTAAAATAATCTGTCTAATTTTTTCCTGGACGCTGGCAGAAGCTATTGCATCGCCATTGATACGATTAATAGAACTATTAAAAAAATATTTCAATTCAAAAATGCCCTGCGGGGTATGGGCATACTTATTTGTTGTAACTCTGCTGATTGTCGATTCATGCATACCTATGTCCTCTGCAACATCTCTTAACACCATAGGCTTTAAGTGCGCTATCCCCTTTTCAAAAAATTCCCGCTGAAACTTCAATATGCTTTCCATTACTTTATAGATGGTCTTCTGTCGTTGATGAATACTCTTTATCAACCAGGATGCCGAACGTATCTTATCTCGCAGGTATTCTTTTGCTTTATCGGAAAGTTTCCCTCCACGACCTATGGACTGCTTATAAAATGAACTTACATTGAGTTTCGGGATACCATCGTCATTCAGTAATATCAAAAAACCATCTTCGAATTTATAAATAAAAATATCGGGGTTAATATATTGGGGCTCTTCAACACTGAAAGTCCGTCCCGGCTTTGGCTCAAATTCTTTTATAATATTTACGGCCGAAATAACATCCTGTATATCAACTTTTAAGGCCCTGGCAATTACTTTGTAATTCTTGTTTTCAAGATGATTAACATGGTTCTCTATGATCTCCGTAACTATAGTATTATCCACCTTAAAATGCTTTGCCTGTATCAACAGACACTCTTTTAGATCGCTTGCGCCGACACCTATTGGATCAAATGTCTTTATTAGTGATAATACCCGATTAACTTTATCTGGTGAAGAACCGCTCGTTTTGATAAGCTCTTCAACAGGAATTTCAAGATAACCATCCTTGTTAAGGTTTCCTATTATCAAGCTTCCGATCTTTTCTTCTTCCTCCGATGGAAAGGTCATAAGCAGTTGCCAGAGAAGATGTTCATTCAAAGATTCTTTACGAGCTACAAATGACTCAAAATTTGGTGTGGTTTTTTTCTCTGTTTCAAAAAGAACTCTTCCGGTCGAATTGTATTCATCAATATAATTGTCCCAGTCAATATTATCGTTAATTTTTTCTTCTATTTTGACTTCTTTTATCGCAGACGTATCATCAGATACTGTCTCAGATTGATCTGCCCGAGACTCCTCATCGGCAAATTCCTGGACTTCCTCCAGTGCAGGATTTTCCTCGAGTTCCTGACGAATTGCTTCCACAAGCTCCAGCCTGGAAAGCTGCAAAAGCTTAATTGACATCTGGAGCTGCGGAGTCATTATAAGCTGTTGTGTTAATTTTAGCTGTTGTCGTAATTGAAGTGCCATTTTATAGTTTAAATTCGTCTCCAAGATATATGCGACGAGCAGTTTCGCTTGCAGCTATTTTTTCCGGTGACCCGGTCTCAACTACCTTTCCATCACTTAATATATACGCTTTGTTACATACTTCAAGCGTTTCTCTTACATTATGATCTGAAATAAGTATTCCAATACCCCGATTTTTAAGGTGTCCTATAATATTTTTAATATCAATTATCGCAAAAGGATCAATACCGGCAAAAGGCTCATCAAGAAGTATAAATGAAGGATTCGTTGCGAGTGCCCGCGAGATTTCCAATCGCCGCCTCTCCCCTCCTGAAAGGAGACTAGCCTTTTGGTCTGCAAGTTTTTTTATGCCCAACTCTTCCATAAGCATGTTCGCGCGTTGCTCCCGCTCCGATCTTGAGATAGGAAGGATTTCAAGAATAGCCATGATGTTCTGTTTTGTTGTAAGCTTTCTGAATATCGAAGCTTCCTGAGGTAAATAACCCACACCTTTACGCGCCCTCAGATACATAGGACAATCTGTAATATCCTCATCACCAAGAAAAACTTGCCCTTCATCGGATCTTATCATTCCGATAGTCATATAAAAAGTAGTTGTTTTCCCTGCACCATTTGGACCGAGAAGACCAACAACTCCACCGCTTTCTACGCTGAGGCTGACAGAATTTACAACTCTCCTTCCATTATATATTTTCACCAAATTTTTTACAGACAAAACTGACATATTAATAAATAGTACCTTGTGTAGTGAAAAAATGCAACGAAACTCGTCCTGAGGGTTCGATTTCGGATTGCGGATTTGTTGTATCGCTTCGCCCTGCCCGCAATGCCTCTATTTCGCATTCCGCATTCCGCAATTTTATTTTTCTATTTCCTTTTCTTTGGAATAAAAAACAGCTTCAACGCGCTTTTCAATACCGCTTTCAACAGTCATACGGTCTTCAGCTCTGTAAAAAGTTATTTTTTCACCGGAAATAGAATTAGTTCCACTTGTGACCTTTGAATCCGGACCGGTTAAGACAAGAATGCCTGTTGCACTTGTATATACTGCATGTTGCCCAAC
>VMSQ01000083.1 GCA_013792055.1 Desulfobacteraceae bacterium | reverse complement strand
TTATTTCGGAGAACGTAAGTATATAAAAAAAATCGGGCTGAAAGCATCATGGAAAAAACCGATCAAGGCCGGCGGGCTTGACGGCAGGCTGGTTAAATACGAGATTTACTGAGAACACTAACCCGTATTTCTCACAAGCTGAGTTTGCCGCAGGCGCAAGGCGCAGGCCATGAAGCCGTGGCGCTTCACTGCGAATGGCCTGCAACACAGCGGATGCGGTGAAATCGACTTGCCCTAAGGGTGAACAAATCATAAAGAAATTTATTATAAATTCCATAAACAAAGTGTTGAACAGCTTAGCAGGCAAAGATAGTTATAACTTTCAATAATACAATTAT
This sequence comes from Desulfobacteraceae bacterium, assembly GCA_013792055.1. GTDB lineage: Bacteria > Desulfobacterota > Desulfobacteria > Desulfobacterales > ETH-SRB1 > B13-G4. Next base: position 4,863 of record VMSQ01000083.1, on the reverse strand, counting down.
ATTATGTATTTCATATGAGTTGTTCATGAGAAATGCGGGCTAAGGAGGTCTGCCCTTGCCTTAGGCTAATACTTTTGTCAATATGTTCAGCGCATTAACAAGAATAGGATGTTACCATGAAACCGAGAGTAAGAATCGCTGCAGCCAGAACTCCGGACGGAGGCGAGATGGTGCTTTATCAGCATGACCGTGATTTCTTTATCAAGATCAACGGTCAGGATTTGATGCACAGTCGCCACCATGAGTCGGAAATGGAGTTAGCGCGGCTGGGTTGTGCGCATCTGGCTGGTCGCAAGGCGCCCAGCATACTTATCGGCGGCTTGGGTATGGGCTATACCTTGCGCCAGACTCTCGATATGCTCGGCCCCCACGCCCAAGTGGTGGTGGGTGAACTGTTGGGTGCTGTAGTCGAATGGAATCGTAAGTTCTTTGGGGAACTTAACGGCCAGCCACTGAGAGACGAACGAGTTGACCTCAAGACGGGCGATATCGTCAAGCTTATCTCACGCTCCAAGAGCGGATTCGATGCGATCCTGCTGGATATAGATAATGGTCCCAGCGCGATGACCGATTCAGGAAACCGCCGTCTTTACAGTCGTGAAGGAATTCAAGCCTGTCGCCGCGCGCTGCGCGAACAGGGGTGCCTGGCTGTGTGGTCGGCTGAGCCGAGCAAGAAATTCGAGCAGCTCTTGATGAGTTGCAGCTTCCATGTGCGCCGTTTCAGGGTCCCAGCTTACAAGGAGAGTAAATCACAGTCACGTTTTGTATGGATCGCTTCGAAGGACAAGATTATCCTGCCCCCAGGTGGCAGCAAGCCGCGTTTGCCGCTCAAGAACGCGTCGAAGGAAAGTCGCAGACAGCCCCGAAAGAGATAATAGTCGATCACAATAATGCCCTTGCCTTCGGCTAATATTTTTGCTAACATACTAAATATTAACAGGGTTCACTGTATCGGGGACTTACACCCCGAAGCGGACAGGTCACCCCATAAGTTCACGCTCATGCTGGGCGTACACCTGCAAATGCAGCCAACGCAAAAATGCCGCGCGGCTGATTTTGGGGTTAGGCGATGTGAAAATTTATAATTTATTACAAAAGGAGATTGGAATGAAGATCTATGTAGGAAATTTGTCGTACGAGGTCACCGAAGAGGACTTGCGGCTAGCTTTAGAACAATTCGGGCAGGTTGAATCCGCCGCCATTATAAAAGACAAGTATAGTGGTCAATCAAAAGGATTTGGATTCGTGGAGATGGCCTCTAAAGCTGAAGGGCAGGCTGCAATCGAAGGCCTAAATGGCAAAGAGCTAAAAGGAAGAGCGCTTAACGTAAATGAGGCTCGCCCTCGCACCGAAAGTCACGGTAGTAGAGGAGGATACGGCGGCGGTGGCAGAGGAGGACAAGGCGGCGGCAGAGGAGGACAAGGCGGCGGTGGCAGAGGAGGACAAGGCGGCGGTGGCAGAGGAGGACAAGGCGGCGGCAGAGGAGGACAAGGCGGCGGCGGCAGAGGAGGACAAGGCGGCGGCAGAGGAGGACAAGGGCGTGACAGATGAGAACCAAAGGGTGGACGTTGCTTCTAATCATCGACATTCAACATATATAACTATGATCATATAAAATTTCGCCTAATCGGGTAAGGGGGAGTTTCTCTCTCCCCCTCCCCACAACTCCACGGCTTGCGGGTCCCCTCCAGTATCGCATAAGAGGACATCCTATCTATTTCTCACGGCTCTGAGCTGGAAACGTCCTGGTTATTTCCGGCATCTGTTTTATGTACACGTTCTGCTTTGGATAGGAAATCTCTATCCCTTCTTCATTGAACTTCTTGTAAATTATGGATTGAGCTTAAGGAGATCTATGAAAAAAGTATTGGTGACCGGCGCTACTGGACAGATCGGTTCTGAATTAACCCTTTTGTTGCGCAAAAACCTGGGTAGCGCAAGCGTTATTGCGGCAGGTCATATTAAAAAACCAGACCCGGCTTTGCGCGAATCAGGGTCCTTTCACTATATCGACTGCACCAAAATTGATACCATCGCCGAACTGGTTAAAAAATACAAGGTCGACACGATATATCATCTTGCCTCTGTGCTTTCGGCCAGCGCTGAGAAAAATCCCCAGATGGGCTGGCGGGTAAACATCAACGGACTATACAATATCCTTGAAGTGGCACGAGAATACGGATGTGCGGTGTTTACCCCAAGTTCCATCGCCATCTTCGGACCATCCACTCCATTGCAAAACACCCCGCAAGACACGGTTCAGCGTCCCACGACTATCTATGGGGTCACAAAGGTCGCGGGTGAGCTGCTCTGCGACTATTATTTCCAACGGTTTGGGGTGGACACCCGCGGGGTACGCTATCCCGGACTGATTTCCTATAAAACGCCGCCGGGTGGCGGCACCACCGATTACGCTGTGGAGATCTATTTTGAGGCGGTCAAGCATAAAAAATACACCTGCTATCTGAAAGCAGGGACATGGCTGGATATGATGTATATGCCGGATGCACTGAAGGCAGCCATCGAGCTTATGGAAGCAGATCCCGGCAGACTCAAGCATCGCAATGCATTTAACGTCACGGCCATGTCCGTTGCCCCGGAAACCATCGCCGCTGAAATCAAAAAATTAATACCTGATTTCACTATATCTTATAAAATAGACCCGCTGCGCCAGGCGATCGCCGACTCATGGCCGGATAGTATGGATGATAGTGTGTCCCGGCAGGAATGGGGCTGGAAACCGGAATACGATCTGCAAACAATGACCCGGGACATAATCCAAAATATATCTCAGATGCTGGAGGATACATCATGACAGTCACCCCTTTAGAAAATTTGCTGCAACAAAAACTCGATAAACTTAAAGCAACCGGTGTATGCAAAGGCAGGGAAAAGGTGATTACCGGCATCAAGCCGGCTGAAGGCAAAAACGGTCCGCGCTACTTTCTCGCAGGTTATGGAGAAAAAGCATTTTTGAGGTTGAATTCCAATTCCTATCTTGGATTGTCTTTAGAGGCTGAAGTTATTGCAGCCGAAGAAGCCGCGGCCAGACAATTCGGCGCCGGTCCGGGCGCAGTGCGTTTTATCAGCGGCACTTACAGCCCCCATGTGGAACTGGAAAAGAAATTGGCTGTCTTTCACAAGCGTGAGGCCGCCATGATCTTTAGTTCAGCCTATGCCGCAGTAATGGGCGTAATCACGCCACTGATTGACGACGAAACCATTATTATCAGTGATGAACTCAACCATAATTGTATAATCAATGCGATCCGGCTGGCCCGGCCCAAAGAAAAGCACATCTACCGTCATCTTGATATGGCCGATATGGAAGAAAAAATTAGAAAGTCGCTGGGCAGAGGACGCCGGGTACTCATTGTAACCGATGGTATTTTCAGTATGCGCGGAGACTGCGCGCCCTTAGATGCAATTGGCGCAATCGCCGCCCGGTATAAGCCTCAGTTTGAAGACGGGGTAAATACCCTCGTAGATGATTCTCACGGGGTCGGCGCCTTCGGTCAAACCGGACGCGGAACCGAAGAGTATACCCGGGCGCAGGGCATCGACATGATTGTGGCCACCCTGGGAAAAGCTCTGGGCGTAAACGGCGGCTATATCGTCTCCTCTGCAACTATTGTCGAATATCTGCGCGAAACAGCGCCCTTTTATATCTATTCCAATCCCATCACCCCTGCAGAAGCCGGCGCGGCCATCAAGGCGCTGGAAATAATAGACAGCGAACAGGGAAAACAATTATTGGAGCGACTGCGAAGGCTGACCAGAAGATTTGAACGAGGGCTGGTGGACTTGGGCTACGAAATTATTGCAAGTGAGCACCCGATAGTGCCTTTGATGATCAGGGATACGCGGAAGACATCTCAACTGGTCGACTATTTGACTGCCGGCGGCATCCTGGCTACCGGCTTGAATTATCCGGTCGTTCCTAAAGGCGACGAGGAAATCCGTTTTCAGATCGCGGCCGATCATACTGAAGGGGATATCGATTACGTTCTTGAAGTGTTAAAACGATTCAAGGGGCAGTAGGAATGTCAATTTTTATAAGTGTGTTCCTCTCTATATATGGAGGTTTGCACTACTACATTTACAAAAAGACAATCAAAATACTGCCTTTGGGCAAGTGGGTAATCATTGTCTTCCTCGGTTTTATGGTTGTTGCACCGCTGTTGGTCAGGTTTTTAACCAATGCCGGTTTTACCTCGCTTGCAGTTCCTCTGGCCTGGGTCGGATATATCTGGATGGGATTTGCCTTTCTGTTCTTTTCGTTCTCTGTCGTACTGGACTTCTATCAACTCTTTGTGAAGGCAGGAGGAAAACTGCTGGGGTTTGATGCATCCTTAATCACACTGCCGTCGCCATTCTATGCTGTCCTTGTAGCGGCTATTCTAAGTTTGATAGCGACTGGTTATGGCTTTGTCGCCGCCAGGCAGATCAACGTCGAATGGGTGCATATCCCGACACTAAAGCTGGATAAAATGTCCGAGCCCTTTCGCGTCGTCCAGATTTCCGAGCTGCATCTGGGGCTGCTCAGTGATGAGAAGCGACTGCGCCGCCTTGTTGAAACCATTGAGTCCATTCGTCCAGATGTCGTAGTCTCAACCGGCGACCTGATCGACATGCAACTGGACCATCTGGATGGATTTGCAGATTTGCTCCTTAAACTGAATCCAAGATTTGGAAAATTTGCCGTAACCGGAAACCATGAAGCATACGCGGGTCTTGATAAAGGTTTGATATTTACAAAGCGGGCTGGTTTTAAAATGCTTTCGTATGAGGGAGTTAAAGTCGGCGGCGTCATAAATATCGTGGGAGTGGACGATCCGGCGGTATCAATACGTCTCAAGATGA
>VMSQ01000152.1 GCA_013792055.1 Desulfobacteraceae bacterium | reverse complement strand
GTTCACGCCAGACTCTCAAATACGTTTCCCAGGCAGTACGAAACTCTGCAAGTTTATCAAGGGTTGCCTGATCCTTGAATATGTTTTCTAAAGTATTGAGGTCTGTGTTTATCTTGCCCGCCCAATCAGCCACCTCTGACTCGTACCGATTCATATCATCAATAGACCCGGTAAACAGGTGTAACAGAGAATTCGCTCGGATAAAGCCGGCCATCCGGGCCACGTCACCCAATATGTTTGCCGGTTTTAAATCCTGTTCAATGATGTTGCCCAGGCGGTCTCGAATGGTCTTTGAGGTATGTGTGCCCATCAATCCTACAACGACCATCAAAAGGAGTATGATAACAAAGCTCCCAATAAGTTTAGTTCGAAGATTAAGCTTCATGATTCTTTTCCCTTATATAATTATACAGGTGGGTTACCTTATTTTGCCAAATAGCCTGCTATGTTCAGGCACGAAGTTGTTTTTTCTTCCCGTGCCTCCTTGACCTAAAAAAACCCCATCAATTCCCCACAAGGGAACCAATAGGGTTGGTCTTACTGCTAATTTTTTGGAATATTTGTAAGATAAGGTTTTTACGAGAGAGAGAGAGAGAGAGAGAGAGAGAGAGAGAGAGAGAGAGAGCAACAACTGTGCCAGGATAGCCGCTGTGAGGTCTTTTATTTATAATAGAATTCGAAATTTGCATGGCTCCCTATCAAGGCATCCTTGTTCCACATAAAAATTTAGTGGAAAGCTTTACATAATTATTCTTATTATTTTATCTGATAATATATTGTCAAGGCAAATATCGGAAATATCAGCAATTTATGAATAATTAGGCAAATAATGAGCCAAAAGAGGAGCATAGAACTAATAATTAATATAACATACTGCAATAATGAATAAAAGAACTTACTTATTGCATTCGCCGGGTATTAAAGAAATGAAATAGTTTATCCGATTTGGCCGATTATCGGCCAGAGGCAGTCATAAGCGGTCAAATATCGGCCACTTCAAAACCTGAAGTCTCAAACATGATGAACATTGGAATATTGGAATATTGGAATATTGGAATGGTGGGTTTATCTTCAATGTCATTAATGTCGTTGAAAAATAGCACGATTTGTGAAATAAGCACATCATGGATCGAAAAAACATCAACAGAGGCTTTAAGAAGCTCATAGTATGGCAAGACGCAATTTCCCTTTACATCTTGGCCTCTAAGATATTTATCAAATATCCATTTGAACTCAAGAAAGTAGCTGCTAACAGCATTGATGCCGCTCACAGCATCTCAAGGAACATTTCAGAAGGTTACTGTCGGCGGAGCCTGAAAGAGTACTTAAATTATCTAAATATTGCACTTGGTTCCTGTGGAGAATTTCATTCTTGCTATGAAAGTTTCAAGCAAGCCAGTCAAATTACAGACGAAGAATACGAACGATTAGACCAACTCCATTATAAGGTCGAAAATGCATTACTTAAGCTGATTGAATCTCTTCAAAAGAAGCAAAAAAATAAACAGTGGGAAGATAACCTTAGCCTGTCTCTCTGATGTCGTATCTTTACTTCCCATTATTCCATTATTCCAACATTCCAGTATTCCAAAGGACTAACCATATGAACATAGAATCGTTAAATCAACTTCTTCGTGCTGTTGCATCAGGTAAGACAAGTGTTTCCGATGCAGTAGGGTCTCTTAAGAATTTCTCATTTGAGGACATTGAATATGCACATATAGATCATCACCGTTCACTACGAAAGGGATTTCCTGAAGTCATATTCGGACAGGGAAAAACAGCCGACCAGATAATCGGCATCATGGAAAAGATGATGCTTCAGGAAAACATTGTATTAATTACGCGTATTAGTAAGCATAACGCAGATAAAGTGATCTCGCGCTTCCCGGAAATTGAATATCATGAAGACGCTAACATGGCTGTATGGAAAAAACATGAGATCTCAAAACAGGGCAAAGGAACTATAGTTGTCCTTTCTGCCGGCACATCAGACATACCTGTTGCAAAAGAAGCTTATCTTACAGCAAAGTACATGGGGAACGATGTTGAATCAATTTTTGATGTCGGCGTTGCAGGCATACACAGATTGTTTGATCATAAAGAATTGATAGACAAAGCGACTGTACTTGTGGTTGTCGCAGGGATGGAGGGCGCTCTTCCGAGCGTTGTTGCAGGTATGGTCAGCAGGCCGGTTATAGCGGTTCCAACAAGCATAGGTTATGGTGTAAATCTTGGTGGACTGACAGCTCTTTTTGCCATGTTAAACAGTTGCAGTTCGAATATTGCTGTTGTGAATATTGATAACGGATTTGGTGCAGGATACATGGCCTCTGTAATAAATAGATAGTCGAGTGGTTAACTACTCGACCACTTGACTACTCGACCACTCGACTACTCGACCACTTTTTTGTCGGTGCTTTTAAAGATTTGTTTAGCTGTTTTAAAAAAATAGACCTTGGTATTTCCCTTGCTCCAAATCTTTTCAAATGCTCTGTTGTAAGCTGGCAGTCGATCATATCAAAAGATAATGTTTTAAGATATTCAACAAGAGCTACAAAGGCTGCCTTTGAAGCATTAGTTATACGTGTAAACATAGATTCTCCAAAAAAACATTTCCCCAGGGAAACACCGTATAATCCACCTGCAAGCTCTCCTTTGTGCCAGGCCTCAACCGAATGCGCATATCCAGCTTCATGAAGATCGCAGTAAGCCTCAATCATATCCTTACCTAACCAGGTCCTTTCATTTTCTTGTAATCTTATCTGAGCACACAAGTTTATTATCCGCTCAAAAGATGAATCTATTGTCACTTTAAATATATTTTTATTTATGACTTTTTTTAAACTCTTCGGAACTCTGAGATCTTGGGGATAGAGCACAAGACGTGGATCAGGAGACCACCACATTATTGGTTCATCCTCTGAAAACCAGGGGAAAATTCCCATTCTATAGGCAAGCAAAAGGCGTTCTTTGCTGAGATCGCCACCTATTGCCAGTAAGCCGTCACCGCCGGCAAGCTGTGGTGGAGGAAAAATTATTTTATTAGATAGAAGAAAAAGCGGCATAAATGTTATTGAAGATTGAATATTGAATATTGTATATTTGTGGAAATCGCTCCTGCCCGCCATCGGCTTCGCCTTCAGGCGAGGCGGGCGGGTCGCTCCATTAATTCATATAAGGAGACCTTTGCACAACCCCTATTTTTGCTCAATTCTGGTCATTGCGAGGAGCAAG
>VMSQ01000305.1 GCA_013792055.1 Desulfobacteraceae bacterium | reverse complement strand
TGATTTTCCTGTTGTGTTCACCCGTGCAGCCAATGTCTATGGCCCAGGGCAGCAGCTTTACCGCATTATTCCCCGGGCCATACTCTATTTCATGTTAGGCAAAAAGCTGCAACTTCATGGCGGTGGACATTCGGTACGTTCATTTATTCATATCCGTGATGTTGCGGATGGAACTCTCCGCGCAGCTCGTAATGGAGGCCAAGGAGAAATATATCATCTTTCCACTACTCGAAACATTTCCATTCGGGCACTCGTTAAGATGATAGCGGAACAAATGAAGTTATCATTTGAAGATAATATTGAAGATGTGGGAGAACGCATGGGTAAGGATGCGGCCTACCTGCTCGACAGCGCCAAAGCAAGGGAAGCATTGGGGTGGAAAGATCAAATCAGCTTGGAGCAGGGGATTGAAGAAACCATTGCCTGGGTGAGAGACAATCTGGATGAACTGAAAAGGCAACCATTCGATTACATACATAAACCGTAATATTTGGACACGGATGAACACGGATTTGACGGATATAAGAATTTTAGAAAATAATATCTGTGTCTATCTGTGAAATCTGTGTCCTAAACCATAATATTGGACACGGATGAACACGGATTTGCAGGATTTGAAATATAAAGAACTGACTGAGAAGATCATTAAAATCTTCTATGATGTATATAATAAACTCGGCTATGGCTTTCTGGAAAAAGTTTACCCTGTTAAATAGCTTGAGGACTTCATGTATTATACATATGTTTTACAAAGCCTGGAAGATGGCAAATTCTATACAGGTTTTACTCGGGACCTCAAGCTAAGATTTGAGCAACATAATAAAGGCATTGTTGAATCGACAAAGAACAGAAAGCCACTGAGATTAATTTATTATGAGGCATGTCTTAATCAGGACGATGCAACTAAGAGAGAGAAGTATCTAAAGACATATCACGGCAAGATGTTTTTAAAAGGGAGGCTCAAATCTTATTTAACAGGGTGTATGAAAATGCAATGATGATCGAATTTAGCAAAGAAGGAATTTTTGCCACTTCACAGTCTCCAATTAAAGTGCTGTATGAAAAGCAGATCATAGGTGAGTACTGTGCCGATATATTTGTTGATGACAAGGTGATAGTCGAAATCAAGGCATCAAAGAAGTTAGCTTTGGAACATGAAGCACAGTTGTTGAACTATTTGAAAGCAACAAATATCGAAGTTGGACTGTTGCTTAATTTTGGCCCTAAGCCAGAGCTTAAGCGTAAAGTATTTGATAATTTAAGAAAATAGCATGTTTATATTGGACACGGATTAGCACGGATTTGACGGATATGAATTTTGTAAAATAATATCTGTGTTTATCTGTGAAATCCGTGTCCCATTAAAGGAGATATTAATGCATATTTTATTAACAGGCGGATGTGGCTACATAGGCTCAGTTTTAACCCCAAAGTTGCTGAATGCGGGATTTAAAGTCACAATTGTTGACATCATGTGGTTTGGAAACTTTCTTACGGATCACAAGAATCTAAAAATAATTAAACAGGACATTCGTGACATTGACAACCTGACAATGGAGGATGTGGACGTCGTTATCCATCTTGCCAATGTTGCCAACGACCCGTGCGGAGATTTGAGCTCAAAACTTACATGGGAAGTTAATGCGCTGGCAACCATGCGCCTTGTTGAGTGGGCGATTCGGCATAATGCAAAACAGTTTATTTACGCCAGTTCCGGCAGTGTATATGGGGTAAAAGAAGAGCCTCAAGTTACCGAGGATCTCCCTCTGGTTCCCATCTCTGATTACAACAAAGCCAAGATGGTCAGCGAACGGGTTCTCCTGAGTTACAAGGATTCCATCGTGGTTCAGTGCATCCGTCCCGCGACTGTTTGCGGCTATTCTCCAAGGATGCGCCTGGACGTTTCAGTTAATATGTTGACAATGCAGGCGCTGGTTAATAAGAAGATAACGGTTTTTGGCGGAGATCAGGTCAGGCCCAATATCCACATCCAGGATATTACAGACCTTGTTCTCTTTTTTATTGAGCAAGGGGAGAAAGTTAAAGGCATTTACAATGCTGGATTTGAAAATATTTCAATCATGGATATTGCCAAAAAGGTTACGGAATTTGTGCCTGCTGAAATTGTGGTAACACCATCGAATGACCCCCGTTCTTATCGTTTGAATTCAGACAAGCTCCTTAGAACAGGTTTTAAACCAAAATATAACGTTGAATATGCCATAAAAGAGATCATTGATGCATTTAACACCGGAAACATGAAAGATGAAGATGGTTGTTATAATGTCAGGACTATGAAGAAAATCCAAGATTTATTACAGTAGTGTGTAGTAGCTTCACAGGTTTGGGTAATGACATAGGACACGGATGAACACAGATTAACGCGGATTTTACTATGTTTTAATGATCTGTGCCTATCCGTGTGTGTCTGCCTGCCCTGTTAAATTCATGTCAATGAGGAGCGAAGCGTATTTAACCGGGGTGGCTACTAAAACGAAAGGAACAAAGATGGGCCGGAAAATTGATTTGCTGGCAAACTACCCTAAGACCAGGCGGGATGTGAAAGACCGCGGGGCAACTAAAACTGAAGAAGATAGATCTATTGCCAGGGAATTCGGCAAGGAATTTTTCGATGGAGATCGGAAGAATGGTTACGGGGGGTTCTCATATAATCCCAGATTTTGGCAACCTGTAATCCCAACTTTTCAAAAGCATTTCGGACTAACGGCTTCAAACTCTGTTCTGGATGTTGGATGTGCCAAAGGATTTATGATGTATGACATGGCTGAATTAATACCCGGCATTACGGTGAAGGGTGTGGACATCTCTGAGTATGCCATTGAAAATGTGGTTGAAGTTATGAGGCCTCATGTTCAAGTGGCTAACGCTAAAGATCTTCCTTTTGAAGACAATTCATTTGATGTGGTGATTTCTATAAATACTATTCATAACTTGGAAAAAGATGAATGTGCACGTGCTCTGCAGGAGATTGAACGAGTCAGCAGGGGGGGTAGCTTTGTTTCTGTTGATGCCTACCGAAACGACGAAGAAAAAGAACTTATGTATGCCTGGAATCTAACAGCCAAAACGATCATGCATGAGGATGAATGGATCGGGTTTTTCGAAGATGTGGGATATACCGGCGATTATTACTGGTTTATTCCCTAACTGTCATTTCGAGTTCTTTGCTTTTGTCATTCCGAGCGAAACGAGAAACTTATGGTAGTTTGGGGGACGCAGATTGGCACAGATATTGAAAATCCTGAAAATCTGCTTGCCCCGTGAAATTCCCGACTGGTCGGGACTATTTAACTGTGGGTGGCTGATTGAAATAATTATGAAAAACAACATCTCAAAAACGCTCTATTACACCATGCTCCGTATTCGTCTTGTTGAAGAAACGATTGCAGAGCGATACTCTGAATGGAAAATGCGCTGCCCCACGCATCTGTGCATTGGGCAGGAGGCTGTTTCCGCCGCGGTGGGCATGGTATTAAGAAAGAATGACTTTGTTTTGAGCACTCATCGGTCTCACGGTCATTACCTTGCCAAAGGCGGTGACCTGAATAAAATGATAGCAGAGATATATGGCAAGGCAACCGGTTGTACTGGGGGAAGGGGGGGCTCCATGCATCTGATCGATAAAAAAGTCGGGTTCATGGGCAGCACTTCCATCGTAGGCGGCACAATCCCTGTGGCAGTGGGTCTTGGGCTCTCTATCAAACTTAAAGGCACGGATCAGGTCAGTTGTGTTTTCTTTGGCGACGGCGCCATAGAAGAAGGGGTTTTTTACGAATCTATTAATTTTGCCGCATTAAAAAAACTTCCTGTGTTGTTTGTGTGTGAGAATAATCTTTACTCTGTGTATTCGCCATTAAAAGTTCGCCAGCCTGATTCGCGCAATATTTGCCAGATGGTTGAAGCCATGGGCGTACCTGCTGAATATGGTGATGGGAACAATGCTGTAGAAGTGTTTAACAAGGTTGATC
>VMSQ01000186.1 GCA_013792055.1 Desulfobacteraceae bacterium | reverse complement strand
CAAGGCGATTAAATCTTTCCTTATCAGGGGTAAGTTTGTCTGTGAAGCGAGGAGAGAAAATAGTACAAGAAAAGGGCTACAAACTAATCGACCATTAGGCCTAAAACTGCAAAACTAAAGGGCGTCCCTAAGTTACTCATAAAACTGCAAAACTAAAGGGCGTCCCTAAGTTACTACCAAACTAATCGACCATTAGGCCTAAAACTGCAAAACTAAAGGGCGTCCCTAAGTTACTACAAACTAATCGACCATTAGGCCTAAAACTGCAAAACTAAAGGGCGTCCCTAAGTTACCTAAGTTACTCTTAGGCCTAAAACTGCAAAACTAAAGGATGTCCCTAAGTTACTCCCGCAGGAATGGATTGATATCCTAATTAAAGTGCTGAAGAAAGGCAAAATGGAGCGATTTATGTGGAAAAGTGCATACAAATAAGGGCTTGCGGGACGTACATTAGTTTATAAGTTGACGTGGTAATTGAACTGAAGAATGTAGTTAACCCCAGTTAAATAAAGGGGGACAACTTGGGGATGTCCGTGACATATTGACATTCTCCAAACATAGTGGGCATGGCGGCGGATTTCCGGGATACCTATGACTTTATGCGTTTCTTTTTAATTGGCTGGATATTTAGGAGGCAAAACAAAAAACCATGTTAATCCAACTCTATTCAAAACCTTTCTCCATACAACAATATAATTTGACTATTTTAGCTTCCCAATTATAAATTGAAAAATCTAATTGTTGTTTCCAACCTTTTACAATATTACTTAAATCCTGACACAAGATGTAACCTCTGCACAATAAAAAGGATATTATAATGTCTAATGATGTATCTGTTGAAACAATTGCCGGTAAAATATATCTAATCCGTGGAACAAAAGCAATGCTGGACAGGGACCTTGCTGAACTTTATGGAGTTGAAACAAAACAACTCAAAAGAGCGGTTAAAAGAAACATTGATCGCTTTCCTTCTGATTTTATGTTCGATTTAACACGTGATGAATTTACCAACTTGAGGAGCCATATTGGCACCTCAAGTTGGGGTGGCGACAGATATCTCCCAATGGCTTTCACTGAGCAGGGTGTAGCTATGCTTTCAAGTGTTCTCAACAGCAAACGGGCTATTCAAGTAAATATACAAATAATAAGAACCTTTACAAAACTTCGACACGCGTTATTAGATAATGAGAACCTCCGAAAAGAGCTCGAAGAGTTAAAACAAATAACTGATGAAAGGTTCCAGATTGTTTTTGAGACGTTAGATCAATTAATAAATATTGAAAATAAGCCGAAGAAGAAAATCGGCTTTACCGCAAAAGAAAAACGCGGTTCATACGGTAAGCCAAAGAAAATGTAATTTGATTATATTATCTGTGGGAGACAACTTTGGGATAGGGAAGGACTTGCGGGACATCAGTTTATAAGTTGACGTGGTAATTGAACTGAAGAAGGTAGTTGGCTACAGGTTCGCCTAATACCGGGTGTAAAGGGCGCAATCCCGTTCAAATTCTTCTATGATTTCATTGGTAAGCGTAGGCCTGACTTTGGGAATTATTTCCAGAAATGTTTCAGTTGTGACACGGTAATCCTCTCCTTTGACGTATTCCTTCTCAAAAGCGTATTGCTTGACCTTTTGGAAAAGGTACTCGATGTCTGCGGGGGTAAAAAGCGGGATCATGGAAATGATTTTCTCTACGTCTGTTTCGCCTTGATTGGTGCTTGACAGATAATACTCAAAAATAGTTCGTCGACCCTGAGCGTCCAAACCTCCAACCGGAATGATGCAGTCGAAACGACCTGGCCGCAACAGTGCTGCATCAAGCTGCTGGATATAATTAGTAGCGCATATAAGGAGCATTTTCCTGTCCTGTTTTTTCAGCAATGGTACCTGTTTGAGGAACTCGTTTGTAATCGATTTGTCGATACGGGATGCCTGATCCCGGCTGGCTGCGATTTCTTCAAACTCATCTATAAATACCACCGACTGGTCAATATTGCGGACCTTTTCCATTAATCGCTTGAGGTTGGCTCCCATGCGATCTTCTCCATCGGCCAATAAGGTGCTGGGGCTGATCTCAATATACCACCATTGAAGCACTCCTGCGATAGCCCTCACAAAGTGGGTTTTACCGGTACCCGGAGGGCCGAAAAAAATGATAGTCCGGGGTGGAACGACTCCGTGCTTGAGAGCCAGATCAGTTGCGGTGAACGGAAGAATTATTCTTTTATTTACCATCTGTTTGGGCGGCTGGGTATCGGATATCGTATCCCAAATCGATCGGTCCACCATATAGGCGCCCAAGTCCCTGAGGAGTCGAATCCTTTCTTCGTCATGCAGATCCTCTCCCATCGGCTCAACGTTCTCGATGAAGTCGAGAGAGGCTACCTTAATTCCCACGTCTCGGCCTAACTTTTCGGACAGATACCACTTGTGCCGTAAGAGCCTTGGCCACAGTTTTCTTGCGATATCCGGCTCGAAACTGTGGCCGGTGCACTTTAAAATCCGTCCTACGCACTCTTGCCCGTCAGGAATATCTGTCTCTATTTCCATATCTTTCACCTTCAGCCTTCAGTCTATCCACCTAACCATAATACTCATTATACCATAAAATAAATTGTTTAATTCCTGTCTCAATGCTTGTTTCAGGTTTAAAACCAACATCTTTTATCAAATCATCAATATTAGCGTACGTGGCAGGCACGTCTCCCGGCTGAAGATCAAGAAATTCCTTTTTAGCTTTTTTGCCGAGTATTTTTTCTATCACACCAATAAATTCCATTAGTTCAACCGGGTTGTTATTTCCTATATTGTAAATTTTGTATCTTGCGTATGATGTTCCTGGATCAGGATTATCACCGTTCCATGTTGGATCCGGTTCGGGCAGTCTGCCCATTATCCTGACAACACCTTCTATAATATCGTCGATATAAGTAAAGTCTCGTTGCATCCTGCCGTGGTTGAAGACCTTTATTGGTTTTTCTTCAAGAATCGCTTTTGTGAAGAGAAAGAGAGCCATGTCTGGACGGCCCCATGGGCCGTAAACCGTGAAAAACCTGAGTCCGGTACAGTGCATCCCATATAGATGGCTGTATGCATGAGCCATTAGCTCATTTGCTTTTTTTGTCGCAGCATAAAGAGATACAGGATGATCTACATTGTTATGAACTGAGAACGGCATTTTTGTATTTGCTCCATAAACAGAGCTGGATGAAGCAAAAACCAAATGCTTCACATCGTTGTGCCTGCAACATTCAAGCAAATTAACAAACCCTACAATATTTGAGTCCACATAAGCTTGAGGATTTTCAATCGAATATCTGACACCCGCCTGGGCGGCAAGATTAACCACAACATCATACTTTGTATTATTAAAGATTGCTTCAAGACTTTTTCTGTCCGAAATATCCATGTTGTAAAAAGAGAAATTTTCAAATGGTGTCAGACTTTCAAGGCGAGCTTCTTTGAGCTTTACATCATAATAAGAGTTTAAGTTATCGATGCCGGTAACATGGCAGCCATCTTTTAATAGTCTCCTTGAAAGGTGAAAACCTATAAATCCGGCAGCTCCCGTAACTAGTACTCTGTTAAATTGAAAATTCATATTCAACTCCTGTTCAACCTAAGCTTAGTATTTTAAATTGTGACAAAATTGCTTAATGCACGTTCGCAAAAGACTTTTTACAAATCTATCGGCGCAAGAGCTTCAGGTGTGATACATTCAAATCAGGAAACTGTTTGAACGCATTAGATATCATTAAGAAAGAACCTGACAGGATTATGTATTTCTCTATAAAATTTCGCTGAACTGCAATCATATATTTAAATTCGCGGCGAGTTCTTTCTTTATGGTATGTTATGCGAGAGTTTTTCATGGTTTTAATGTATTATACCTGAAGCTCACGCACAGCCGGTTTGTTTCATAAGGCTAAAATGTTAAATAATTTTCACTTCCTTGAATCTTTATACCATTTAAAAGTAATCTCAAGCCCTTTTTCAAATAAATAATCAGGTTCAAATCCCAGTGCCGATTTTGCCTGTTCTATACTTGCTACTGATTCCAGGATATCTCCGGACCTGGGTGGTGCATATTCAGGTTTAATGTTTAAGCCGGATAAAAGGCAGGTCATATCCCAGAGACTGTTTATACTGACATTTTTGCCGGTACCTATATTGAATATTTGTCCTGCCGCTCCGTCTGCTATAGCAGCGAGCAAATTCGCTTTTACAACATCCTTAACAAAAACAAAATCTCTGTACTGTTTTCCATCGCCGTATATTACAGGAGGCTTTTTTGAAACAGCTCTGGTTATGAAAATTGATATAACGCCCGAATAAGGCGATGATGGGTCCTGTCTTGGACCATATACATTAAAATAACGGAGACAGACTGTCTCAAGTCCATACAGATCATAGTAGATACGCGCATAAAGTTCTCCAGTGAGCTTTTGAACTGCATAAGGGCTCATCGGTTTCGGAGGCATATTTTCATGCTTTGGTAAAAACGGGTCATCTCCGTAAACAGCACTTGAGGATGAAAGAACAACTCTTTTTACTTTGCTTTGTCTTGCGGACTCGAGCACTTGCAGTGTGCCTATATCATTTATAAAAGCTGAATCAACAGGATTATCTACCGTCTTTGTTACAGAGACCAGGGCTGCCATGTGAAATATTACATCGCAATTTTCAGATGCTTTCATTAAGATATTCTGGTCCTGAATATCACCCTTGTAGAAAGTGATTTTATCTTTTACATGATCAAGATTGGAGAGACTGCCGGCAGACAAGTCATCAAGAACCACCACATCGCATCCTTCTTTAACCAGAGTATCAACAAGATGAGACCCTATAAAACCGGCACCGCCGGTAACAAGAGCTTTACTCAATCCGGACTTCATAATTTCCCTCTCTTTTTTACCATTCATCCGAGCATTCATAACATTGAAGAAAGAAACTCGCCATAAGCACAAGTCACAGAGTTTATATTTGTTTTGCTCTGTGTTCTATGCGGTTAACTATTGCCTGCTCTTTAGCCAGGATTCAAGCTTCTTTAGACCTTCTTCTGTGGAAACCTTTG
>VMSQ01000338.1 GCA_013792055.1 Desulfobacteraceae bacterium | reverse complement strand
TTTTCCGTTTTTAAGCTTTACCTTGATCTTATCTGCATCTTCGACAACATGGTTATTTGTTACAATATAACCTTCTTTATCTATAATAAAACCGGAGCCTAAACTCCGCTGCTTGAAATCCCGCTGTAACTCATTGCCTAAAAATTTATCGAAAAAGTCATTAAAAGGATCTTGTTTGCCAAAAGGGCTGTTGAAGAAATGACGATAAACACGGCCTCCGCCCTTTATTGTCTTGACGGTTCTTATGTTGACAACAGCAGGGCTTGCCATTTTTGCAAGATCGGTAAAGCTTTCCGGTATTGAATAGGTTTTTGCTTCGGAGACTGAAGCCTGGTAAAAATTTGCAATCACAAGAAAGGCTGAGATGATAAATATGATAGTAAAAAAGCCGTTTTTACCCACCGACGCCTTTTTTATATTTTTACAATCTTTCATAAAATAATTCCTTTTTGTATTTTCTGAAACTTATCCCTGTTCTTTTACATAAATTATCCTGAGATCATAAAGAATATTTTTCAGCAGATTCTCTTCTTCTTTTGGTAGATTCCCTTTTGTTTTTTCTTCAAGCAGTCCTAAAATATCTATTGTCTGTTTTCCCATGGGCAGACTTTTAACTTTTTTGCCTGTAGTAGGGTCATCTATAACTCCAAGGTGCACCAAAGCAGATGCATTTAAGGAAATTATAAAGGTCGCAAAATTTATTTCCGGAAAAGGAACTTGGGACTCTTCTTCTTTAGCTTCTTGTTTTGGAGACTCTTTTTTTTCTTCTACGTTTTTTGCATCTTCATTTTCTTCAGCAAAAATTCTTCGGTCTTTTACAGTAAACCCTGGTTTTTCTTTTGACATAGCTAATCTCCTTACCGATTACCCACGATCTGCAAATCTCAAAGTTCAAAGGATCTAACACTCTTGACAAACGGCAGCGCATGTAATTTTTCAAGGACATCATTGGGGATTGGTATATCTGTTCTGAGAAAAATGATATTCCTTTCTCCTTCTTTATCCTGGCCAACTTGCATCAAATCAATGTTAATATCATTTTCGCCAAGAGTCATACCGATGCTGCCTATGGCACCCGGCTTATCAATATTGTTTATGAGAACCAGATGACCTTGCGGGACCATTTCAACCCTGAAATTATCTATCTTAACAACCCTTGGCTCTTTT
Organism: Desulfobacteraceae bacterium; assembly: GCA_013792055.1. Taxonomy (GTDB): domain Bacteria; phylum Desulfobacterota; class Desulfobacteria; order Desulfobacterales; family ETH-SRB1; genus B13-G4. The sequence continues at coordinate 6,596 of VMSQ01000338.1, read as the reverse complement.
TTCCCGAATAATGTTCCAGCCACTGTGTTTGTTGCTTCAGAACTGATTGTACTCACGGTAATCAGATTTAAATAATCTTTGGATTCAGAGTGAGTTGTTTCTGTGACTCTGATACCCCTTTCTTTTGCAAGGATAATTGCATTGACGAAATTTACATCATCCTTTACCACAGGAGTAAGCAACCCTTTCATTATAGCTCTTGAAACAGGCGAAAGGTCAAGGCCCATAAAATCACCTGTATAATCAATAACCACTTCATTTATAGGCCAGCTTGAAAGCTGAGCCATAAGGCAGCCGATCCTTTCTGCAAGAGTTAAAAAAGGTCCAAGCTTTGCCATGAGTTCGCCGGTAACAGAGGGGATATTAACAGCATTAATTATAGTACCGTTTTTAAGATAGTCAATTATCTGGCCGGCAACCGCAACTGCAACATTGGTCTGGGCTTCCTTTGTAGATGCACCGAGATGCGGAGTACATACCAGGCGATCCATTCCAAGCAGGGGTGATTTGCCAGGAGGCTCAACTTCAAAAACATCCAGGGCTGCTCCGGCTACCTTCCCGGATTTCATGGCCTTGTAGAGATCCTCTTCTTTAACAATACCGCCGCGAGCACAGTTTATAATCATTACTCCATCTTTCATCTTATCAAAAGCTTCTTTATTGAGCATACCGGTTGTTTCTTTAAGCTTCGGGACGTGTACTGTTATGTAATCAGCTTTTTTGTATAATTCGTCCAGAGAAGTATATTCAAATCCTGCTTTTTCGATAAGTTCCGGCACAACAAAAGGATCATATATAATGACCTGCATTTTAAGCCCGCGTGCGCGATCCGCAACAATTGAGCCGATTTTACCAAAGCCGATAATTCCAAGAACCTTGTTATACAGCTCCTTGCCCTGAAGATTCTTTTTTTCCCATCGTCCATCCTTCAATGATGAAGTCCCCAATGGAATATTGCGTGTTAATGAAAGAATTAGAGCTATAGTATGCTCGGCGGTGGTAATAACATTGCCGCCAGGAGTATTCATTACAACTATGCCCCTTTTCGATGCTGCCGGTATATCCACATTGTCGAGACCGATTCCTGCACGGCCGATGACTTTTAAACGGCTTGCCGATTCCAGAAGATCTTCTGTTACTTTTGTGGCACTCCGTATTACAAGGGCATCATAGTCCCCGATGATTTTTTTAAGTTCATTCGGAGTCAATCCTACATTAACATCTACTTCAAGCCCTTCTTCTTCTTGAAACATTTTAATCCCTGCTTCGCCGAGATTATCGCTGATCAAAACTTTCATTAGTTTCCCCCTAAAACGAGAATCAGGACATTATGTCCATAACAACCTAAAAAAATCGTAACACTTTAGCGCTTTTAAATATTATTTCTTTTGACAGGATTAACAGGATATTCAGGATTTAAATTATCGAAACTTTTCCTGTTAATCCAAATCTAAATCCTTCTTGATACGCACCTTCTTTATATTGTGATTATATTTTATGATTTACTGGATAGCTGCAATGAGAGTTAGCTTTGTTTATCCTGTTATCCTGTCAGAGTCTTTTTCAAAAGGCTAATGTATTACAAAAAATCCAATTTTACATTATTAGATAATTTTTTATTGAGATTCAACTAAAATTTGCTGTATGAAAGTCAGTTGTTTATTGAGTTTTCAAATTTCTGTAATAATATTGTTATTAAGCGTAATATGATTACTTTATCATAAATTTAGATTCATAGGGAAAGGATAAGAAGAAATATGGAGAAAACATTATCAATAATCAAGCCGGATGGAATTGGCCGCGGTCTGATAGGCGAAGTTATTAAAAGACTTGAAAACAGCGATATGAAAATTATTGCCATGAAGATGCTGAAAATGACTAAGAAGCAGGCACAGGGTTTTTACGCTGTTCATAAAAGACGTCCATTCTTTGATAGTTTAACAGACTTTATGTCATCAGGTACAGTTGTCGTAATGGTGCTTGAAGGCGAGAATGTGATTTCAACATACCGTGATTTAATGGGTGCAACAAATTACAAGGAAGCTGAGGAAGGTACTATCCGAAGGGATTTCGCTACAGATATTGAGAAAAACGTGGTTCACGGTTCAGATTCACAGAAATCAGCCTCATTTGAAATTGGTTACTTTTTCAACAGTTTTGAAATAATTAACAGATGAAAAAGAAAGTAAATTTTGACAATATTTCCATTGTATTAAAACAGCCCCGATGTCCTGAAAATATCGGGGCTGCTGCTCGTGCCATTCGTAATATGGGGATAGGTAAGCTTGTGCTGGTTAACCCGATAAACTGCGATCTTACCAAAGTCATGAAACTGGCTACCCATGCCGCCTCTGAAGTTGTTGAGCAAATAGAGTTTTATGAAGAACTTAAAGAGGCGCTTTTGCCTTATAATTATATTGTTGGCACAACTGCCAGGATTGGCAAACAGCGTCAGTCTATAAACAATCCTTCAAAAATTGCTCAGAGCCTGATACCTATCTCAAGAGATAATAATATTGCCATAATTTTTGGTCCTGAAGACAGGGGACTTTCCAATGAGGATATAAGATACTGTGATGTGCTTGTTAATATTCCGACAGCGGACTTTTCTTCCATAAATTTGGCTCAGGCTGTAATGATTATTTGTTATGAAATATTTAATGCTCGTTGTACAGAGAGCCAGGATTTTGTCCCTCGTCTTGCAGTACGTCATGAGCTGGAAGGTATGTATGATCAGCTTAAAGATATACTGGTTAGGATAAGTTATATAAATCCTGAAAATCCAGATTACTGGATGAACAAATTGCGCCATTTTTTCACACGGTTAAATTTGCAGGCCAGAGAAGTAAGTATTATCAGAGGAATATGCAGACAGATCGACTGGTATGGCAAAAAATGTTTCAATGATGGACAGAAGAGTTCGTCATGTCAAAAAAGTCCAGATTAATTATTTTTGACAATTAATGCTCGATTATTGTACGATAGATTTTACAAAATAGGCTATTATGTTGGGGGTATTAGAAATGAAAAAAATAATTGTAGGATATGACGGATCTGAATTTGCAGACAAGGCCATGGATAAGGCTATAGAATTTGCGAAAAAAGAGGATATGGAAGTGATAGTAGTATATGCCATCGACAATTTCTGTCCGGTAGGAGTTACAGAATTGGATTGCAATATCGTAAGGGAAATTCAGATGAAGGAAGCAAAGAATATTATTGACCGTGCTCTAAAAAAGATAAAAGATGCCGGCGTGAGAGGTAGAGACGTAACTAAAGTTGGCAGACCTGCGGATGTTATTATTGAGTCAGCAGACAAAGAGAATGCGGAGATGATAGTAGTGGCGTCTCATGGAAAACATGGCATTAAGAAAGTAGTATTGGGGAGCGTAACTGCACGGGTAGTAGAATATTCACCAATTCCTGTTTTAGTTATCAAATGATAATTGCATAAAAAGTCCTATGGTTTTAAAAACCTTTCTACTGATACTAAGGATAACTATGGACATTTGGCAAAGTTATAAGGCTATGAAAACAGAAGGCAGGCTTGGACTTTTATAAGGAGGGTTAAGATGGAAGTGGAGACAAGGGAGTTTGAAGAAAAGGCCAAGAAAGTATTTTCGGCTGAGAGAAAGGAAGATATCTGGGTGCTTATTATATCCGCTATTACCGTGATATTGGGGTTGGCCGGAATAATAACCAAGAATACATTTCCGTCCCTGTTTTTTTAAAAGGAGGTATATAGATGTCAGCAACGGCACAAAATGGACTACTAAAATACATTCCAGGGTTAATTTTGTGTATGATCCTGGGCTGGTCAGCGCTTCAATGGGATTATTCCATGCATGGCTGGCAAAAAGACTTTGAAGCGTGCCAAAAGATTTTGAAGACTAACGCAGATCAAAAATCTCCATTGCCATTTGATGAATACAAGGCAAAACATGCAGAAAAATATAAGGAGCAACTGCTTTTCTATAAACAAGGCACGTTAAAGAAGGAACCCCCAAAACCCTATATCCTCAAACAAGATATTTATGAATCTCTGATTGCTGCCAGGGAAATTCCTTTCAAATTCAAATTCGGTAACAAAATGCTTGAGTTCCAGCTTACGTATGTGGCCATTCTTCTTTTAGGTGGAATGCTTATAAGAAATACAGTCGGCGTTCCGGATCTGTTTAAACAAGGCACGGTGCTTGCGCGGCCTATTATTAAGCCAGGCATTGTATTGCTCGGTGGTTATTATGTGTGGTCAAATCTATTTAAAGTTGGCTTGGTCGCTCTTTTACTGGTTGTAATATTTATTTTCGGCACCGTAGTCCTTGTGTCTGTTTTAGGCAGAAAACTGAAACAAGACGATGGGTTGATCGGTGTAATGGCTGCTGGTACCGGGGTTTGCGGAGTCTCGGCCGCGGTGGCAGTGGCTCCGATCGTGAAATCAAAACCAAGGGACTTCTTTTATGCTGTCGGGACGATACTACTTTTTGGCACACTGGCGCTCTTTACTTTTCCATACATAGGAAAAGCTCTCGGTATGTCCGAGCCTGTTTTTGGTGCCTGGGTTGGAACATCTATTCTGAATACTGCTCAGCTTGTTGCCGCCGCCTCATGGTATGGCCATGATGCATTGTTGACCGCGAACATCATTAACATTGTCAGGGTTGGGTTTATCCCGATTGTAGTCCTTTATTGCATATGGTTTTACTTAGTCAGAACAGCAGCCGCGGAAGGCCGGTCAGAAAAAATGAATACCTGGCAAGTTATTGCCGATAAATTCCCCTTATTTATACTTGGATTTTTTGTAATGGTGACCTTAAATGAATTCGGAGTCTTCACCAAGGACCATCAGTACATTTTTGGTAAACAGTTTCTCAAGATATTTTTTGCCATAGGTTTTGCGGGAGTCGGATTGAATATAGCATTTGACGATTTGAAGAAAGCAGGCGGTAAGGCCTTTTTTATCGGTCTGTTCGCCGCCAGCCTTAAGGCTGTACTTTCGGCCATTGTAGTTATGTTCCTGGGAACAGATGTGTTCAAAGTTAAATAAACCTGAGTTGAGCGATTTTTTACGAAGAAATGTGCCGAGATCTTGATGCAGCAAGGTTTGCGAAAAGCGCAGGCATACCAATGGATATGTTGAGACTTTTCGCAAGTCCTTGATGCGCAAGAGATTGGTGCAGGTCGAGTAAAAAATCACTCAATTTAGGTTAAAGGTTGATAATGGAGATTCACAAAATACTACTCTGTACCGATGGTGATGAACAGGCGGTAAAGGCCGAGGACTTTGCTGTTGGTATAGCAAAAAGTACAGGTGCTCTCATATGTTCGCTTTACGTTATCAATCCGTTTTTAAAAAAATTTGCCGATGAGATATATGCTGTGGGGAGAGATGAATACCGTGATTACATAGACAGGACATTGCGTGACGAAGGCAATAAGGTATTAAAGGAATTTCAGGAGAAGGCCTGCAATCAAGAAGTTAAAGTAATTCCAAAAATGCGGTATGGAAGTCCTGAAGAAGAGATTTTGCAGGAAATGGAAGAGGGGAGTTATGATTTGGTCGTTATTGGTTCCAAGTTTTTAGGTAGTTGGTGGGCGCGTTTTGAATCGTACAACTTGCCGGAAAAAGTATTTAAGAAGACCCAAAGGCCGGTTGTCTTTGTCAGGTAGATAGGTCGTCAAAGCTATATTTCTACAAAACATGAATTTATCCGGCAGTATAAAAATACCGCTTCCGCAGAAAAAAATACCTCCCTTTTTTTACGGGCTTGAAAAGTGGTTCAGGCTGAATCCGCAATGGGAGGTCTTGTCCATAGAAGGAGCATGCCATATAAAGAAGGGAGATCGATTTGGGCTCAGGGTCAGGTATGATCGAACTGAAAACCTGGTAAATTATGACGGTGTTGTTGAAGAATTGATAGATGGTTGTCTCCTATCTGTTTGTTTGAATGCTGAAAACCTGAGACGTATTACAGTACATTTCGGGGATAAAGGAGACACTTCTATCCTGCGGCAAGAGGAAGTTGTTGAAAATGAAGGATCTCCAATGGAGCAAGGAGAACTTAATTCCTGGCTTAAAAGCGTGGCATGGTATCTCGTACTGCAAAACAAGAATACCCCATGGAGCAAGTTCTGGAAATTTTTTATGGATAGGCTTTGGCTCAGGATGAGCCCCTCAGGCCGGAGGATAGTTATTCTTGTCGTTATAGCCGAAGCCTCCGGCTTTATACTTTTTTTATTATTTCTTATCGTACATTATGCCTGGTATTAATTGTGATGAATTTGTAAAAAGTCTCCTAAACTTGTCATTTTGAGCGAAGCGAGAAATCTTTGGCCTGTAACACATTGAAAATATAAGATTTCTCCCTACGGTCGAAATGACACATTCACTCAATCCGACTTTTTACGAAGCCATCACAATATTCCTTTGGCTATCTTTTTTCCGGCTTTCTCTGTACGTAACATTATCAATGGATGTTACACAGGCTGACTCTGTGATGAAAACATTTGTGAATGTCTATAAGCAAAAAAGGCGATGGGCATGGGGAGTGGAGAATTTTCCAATCGTTATGAGAGGTTTTTTGCTGGCTCGAAATATC
>VMSQ01000060.1 GCA_013792055.1 Desulfobacteraceae bacterium | reverse complement strand
TTTATCTTTAAAAACCCTCAAACACGCATTTACTACTTCAGCGTCATAAAGCTTACCTTTATTAATTGAGATCTCTTCTAAAGCTTTATCAATACCGAGAGCCGGTCTGTAAGGCCGGTGAGAAGCCATAGCCTCAACAATATCAGCTAAACCCAGGATTCTTGCCTCAAGGAGAATGTCTTCACCCGATAAACCTTGAGGATAGCCGGAGCCATCCATCCTTTCGTGATGTTGAAGCACAATTTGGGCAATCGGCCATGGGAATTTTATTGACTTCAATATATCATAACCAGCTTGTGCATGGTTCTTTACGATATCAAATTCGCTCTCGGTTATTCGACCGGGCTTGCTTAGGATTTCCATGGGGACAGATATCTTGCCGATATCATGAATAATCCCAGCCACACGGATTCCCTCGATCTGCTCCTCGGGAAGACTCATCTCCCTAGCCATGGCACAGGCAAGCTGAGAAACACGCTTTTGATGGCGATCCCTGTATAGATCCCTCATTTCGACTACCTCCGCCAAGATATTGAGAAATATGGAGACATCCTATGATTTTTTTTGATAATTGGGTGCGAAACTTGAGTGATTTATCCGCCATGAGAAGAAAGCTTATGCAATTTTAGGACTATGTTCATGTCATAAGAACGATAAGCAAGGCAACAGCATAAATAATTAGCATAAGTAATAATATCCATGAAGGATATCTTGTTTCGAATAATATTTCTTCCCATTCGCTTTTTTCTGTCTCGCTATCCATTTTTCATACCCCCTTAATTGGTGGTTGACCGAAAACCCCTGAATTACGGTTTTCCTGTCATTGCGAGGGAGGCACGACCGAAGCAATCTCCCACAAACAAGGGGATTGCTTCGTCATTCGTTCCTCACTCCTCGCAATGACTGCTCAGAACCAGGGAATTTTCGTTCATACACTAATTTAGTTATTTAAAAGTCTCGAAATCGTCATGCCGGAATGACGGAAAATGGTATTTTTCGACTTTTTACGAGCTCATCAACCTTTAACCGTGAACTTTGAACCGTGAACCTAACAACCTGAGTAGTTACAAATTCAGATTTGTTCAGCCTGATCATATGTATCACCCTGAGCATAGATATACCTTTTTCTTTTATCATGGTCTATCATGTAGAGCAACTCAGCTTTTCCCCTGATTTCTGCTATCAGGCTCTGAAGGCTTGGATAATCTATGTTGAATATGCGAATATACACCAGGCGATATCCTGGAGGAACCCGCTCATAGGATGTAAGTATGCTCGACACCCGGCTTCCATAACTTCTTATAATATCAGTAATCTGCTGGATAGATCTGAGACGATCAAATACCTTTAAAGCAAACTGGATTCCTTTTCCCCCAATACCTGTGAATGAAAATATAACTCTGAAAAGATCTGTTTGAGTAATTATTCCTACTAATTTTTCTTCTTCATTGATTACCGGGACTCCTGAAATTTTATTTGCTAAAAGTATTTCGGCTGTTTCTTCCACGGTATAATCGTCAGGGACGGATATTGGATTTTGAGTCATTATATCTTTGATTTTAATCCTGGAATAAATTAACTCAGGACTTTCTAATGTGGCAGCATCTGAGGCCGAAGCTTTTTTAAGGTCTCTGTCGCTTATAATACCTACCACCCTGCCTTTTCCCATTACAGGAAGCATATGAATATTATGTTGTTTTAACAGATTAACGGCATCCTGCATTGAATACTTTTCACCAACAGTAATAACCGGTTTGCTCATCCAATTTTTTACCAACATTATAATTTCTCCCTGTTTTATGGTCAGTGGTCATTGCCTGCCCGCAACGCTCTCGCCCGCCCGGCATTCGCCTGAAGGCGCAGCCAATGGCGGACGGGCTTGCGAGGCGGGCGGGGTCATTAGTTATTGATTATTGGTTATTGATTACCAAAAAGGAGCTCTCCTATTTTATGCAGATCACCTATTCCACGTACATCGTGGGGGAACATCGGCACTTTTGTTATTGAGCGCGAAGGAAATATTGAATGGATTCTTTTGATATATCCTGTCTGCTCCACCCTTTTGGATGAACAAAAATCACAATCGGTCTGCGGAATGACCATGTTGACTATAATGTTGCCGCAATGGATCTTTGCATTATCCAAAGCGCTTACAAGCCGCTCCAGCTCAAGCAATCCCATGGCCTCGGGAATAGTGATTGCTACAAAATTCGTTCTATTGCGATCCATAAAGGCTTCCTGAATTCTTCTGACATTT
>VMSQ01000195.1 GCA_013792055.1 Desulfobacteraceae bacterium | reverse complement strand
CTTTTAATCTTTTACTACTCCTAGCAGCTACCTGTGCACGACTTTGAAGTTGACTTAGCCCTGTAACAGTAGCCTTCACTAAATTATGAGGATTATGGGATCCAAGACACTTTGTCAGAATGTTATTTACGCCGACCGCCTCTAACACGGCCCGGACAGCACCACCGGCTATAACTCCTGTCCCTTTTGAAGCAGGCTTTAAAAATACTTTCCCTGCGCCGAACTTTCCTGTAACCTCAAAGGGAATTGTTCCATCAACCAGGGAAACTTTAATCATGTTCTTTTTTGCTTTTTCTATACCTTTTCGGATCGCTTCCGGTACTTCTCCTGCTTTACCCAAACCATAACCAACACTGCCATTCCCATCACCAACAACAATTATGGCGCTAAAACTAAACCTGCGACCGCCCTTAACTACCTTCGCCACCCGGTTAATATGAACTACCTTATCAATAAACTGACTTTCGTCTGCATCTTGTTTAAACAAGATTTCGCCTCCTTATTTAAAAATCCAAACCAGCCTCGCGTGCTCCATCGGAAACCGCTTTAACCCGACCGTGGTATAAAAAACCATTCCGATCAAACACTACCTTTTTAATTCCTTTTTTATTAGCACGTTCAGCTACAAGTTTTCCGACAAGGGTCGCCACAGAAATTTTATTTTTATACTCAGGCGATTCTTTGACTACTTGTTCCAAAGTTGATGCCGAAGCCAGAGTGTGGCTATCAACATCGTCAATTATCTGTGCATAAATATGTTTTGCGCTTCGAAAAATGCTCAGTCTTGGCTTTTGTTGTGTGCCAAACATAGATTTTCTTATTCTTTTTTTTCTCTTTAAACGCGCAAGTCTTTTTTGATCCAACGAACCCATCTCATTATCCCCATATACAAGTAACAGGTTACAGTTACTCTATCTAGCAGCGGTTTTACCTGCCTTTTTATGTATGTATTCCTCAGCGTACTTGATCCCCTTGCCCTTATACGGCTCAGGCGGTCTTAATCGTCTAATTGCTGCTGATATGTGCCCTAACTTTTCCTTATCGATTCCGGAAAGCTTTATAATATTATTTTTATCAATAGCTGCAGAAATACCATCCGGAAGATCAAAATCGATAGGATGTGAATATCCAAGATTAAAAACTATACGATTTCCGCTAAGCGTGGCGCGATAGCCTATGCCGTTTATCTCCAGGACACGCTCAAACCCCTTGTTTACACCGGTTACCATATTAGCGACAAGACTTCTGGTAAGCCCCCACAATGACCTGCTGACTCTGCCATCCTTTTTCATGGACACATTCACAACGCCATCCTTTATTTCAAGCTCGATTAAAGGATGTATGGGCCTTGAAAGAGAGCCTTTCTGCCCCTCAACAGTAAATATACCGTCTTTATATAATACTTTTATTTTATCAGGTATTGGTATCGGTTTTTTGCCTATTCGAGACATATAATAATACTCCTAGTGGCTACCATATATTACAGAGGATCTCGCCTCCCATGTTTTCACTCCTGGCTTTTTTGTCTGTCATTATCCCCTTAGATGTAGACAAAACTGCAATGCCCATACCATTTAGAACCGGCTTTATCTCTTTACTCTTTACGTAAACCCTTCTACTAGGCTTGCTGACACGCTCAAGACCAAATATCACCTTTGAGTGTGCCGGCCCATATTTAAGATAGATCCGCAAGATGCCCTGTTTGGTATCTTTTATGAATTTATAATTCTTAATAAATCCTTCATTTTTAAATATGTTAGCTATTTCGATTTTCAACTTTGAGGCAGGAATATTAACGGCGTTAAATTTTGCCTTTTCAGCATTCCTGATTCTGGTCAACATATCCGCAATTGGATCGCTCATCGCCATTGTTTTTTCTCCGTAACTATATAACATTTAACTATAGACTTTCAGATAAATAATTTCACTGTGTTATCAGTCGTCGACGTATAACTAATACGCCTTCCTCCTTCTGGCCTTGTGAAATTAATTATCTGAAAGTCTATCTTCATTATGAATATAAAAATCACCAACTGGATTTTATAACTCCAGGCAGCATACCTTGTGAAGCCAGATTGCGAAAACAAATACGACAAATTCCGAATTTTCTCAAAAAACCTCTTGGCCTGCCGCAGATAGGGCATCTATTGTATGCCCGAACTTTGAACTTTGGTGTTTTAATAGCTTTCATTCTAAGAGATGTTTTTGCCAAATTATCCTCCTTAATTCCTTAATGGCATGCCTAACAGCTTAAGAAGCTCTCTTCCCTCTTTATCATTCTTAGCTGTTGTAACTACTGTTATATTAAGTCCCTTCATCTTATCGATCTTATCGTAATCGATCTCAGGAAAAATAATATTTTCTTTTATCCCCAATGAATAATTCCCGTGACCGTCAAAAGCTTTACCTGAAAGACCTCTGAAATCACGAACCCTAGGAAGAGCTATGTTAACTATCTTGCTATAAAAATCATACATTCGTCTATGACGCAGGGTAACCATACATCCGATCGGCATCCCTTCACGAAGCTTAAAAGCAGCAATTGACTTTCTGGCGCGTGTAACAACAGGTTGCTGCCCTGATATAAGTTTCAGTTCTTCCGTAGCTGAATCAAGCAATTTTATATTATGGATAGCCTCTCCCAAACCTATATTCAGCACAATTTTTTCAAGTTTAGGAACCTCCATGATATTCCGGTAGTTAAAGGTCTCCATCAACTTGGGGATAACTTCTTTTTCATAATATTGTTTTAACTGCGACATTATAATACCTTATTATATTAAACGCTATTTTCAGTTGTCTATAATTTCACTGCACTTTCCGCAGATACGAGTTTTTTTGCCATCCTCAAGAATCTGCATTTTGATTCGCACGGACGACATACACTTGCTACACATCAACATGACATTCGATGAGCGGATAGGCGCTTCCTTTTCAACAATTCCACCCTGCTTGTTCTTAACATTAGGCTTAACATGGTGTTTTACCATATTAATATTTTCCACAAGTACCCGGTTATTCTTTCGGATTACTTTAAGAACACTGCCTATCTTGCCTTTGTCTTTACCGGTAATAATTTTGACCTTGTCATTTTTCTTTATAAGGCATTTATCTGTTATCATAAGCCAATTCTCCCCGGGCAATATTAATCCTATAAAACTTCAGGTGCTAACGAAATGATTTTCATAAACCTTTTGGCTCGAAGCTCCCTTGCCACAGGACCAAATATGCGGGTGCCTATGGGTTCTTTGTTTGCACTAATTAAAACAGCTGAATTATCATCAAATCTTATATATGATCCATCCGGCCTTCTGATTTCCTTTTTTGTGCGAACCACAACAGCCTTTAAGACATCTCCTTTTTTAACCTTGGCATTAGGTATAGCTTCCTTGACAGATACGACAATGATGTCTCCAATACTTGCATACCTTCTCCTGGATCCTCCAAGAACCTTTATACAATACAATACCTTAGCGCCCGAGTTATCTGCCGCCGTCAATCTCGTCTCTACCTGAATCATCGCCTTTAATTCCCTTATATCATTAAATAGCTTTTTGAACTATCTTACTTACACGCCACCTTTTTGACCTGCTAAGAGGTCTGGATTCGGTTATTAATACCTTATCTCCTATCTGGCATGCATTATTTTCGTCGTGAGATGAAAACTTAGAACGTCTTCTAACATACTTATGATAGAATTTATGTTTAACCATTCTTTCAACCATGACTACCACAGTTTTATCCATCTTATTACTAACTATTGTTCCCAATAGTTGCCTTCTCATTCCTTGCTTTTTCATAGCAGCATCTATTCTTCTTTATCTGTTTTGTTTATTTTAGCTTCTTTTAAAATAGTCTTTATCCTTGCTATACCACGCCTGGTCTGTTTCATCTTTTGTGGATTTTCGAGCTGGCCCGTTTCTTGCTGAAAATTCAGATTAAACAGCTCCTCTTTAAGATCATCCAGTTTTCTTTGCTTTTCTTCCAAGCTAAATTCTCTAATCTCACTTGCCTTCATTATGCATCGCCCCTCTCAATAAATTTCGTCCTAACCGAAAGCTTGTGAGCAGCAAGACGGAATGCCTCCCTTGCTAATTCCTTGTCAACGCCTTCCATTTCATAAAGGATTCTCCCTGGTCTAATAACTACACACCATCCTTCAGGTGCACCCTTTCCTTTACCCATTCTAACCTCAGCGGGTTTCTTTGTAAAAGGCTTATCAGGAAACATCCTTATCCACATCTTACCGCCTCTTTTTACATGCCTGGTCATGGCTATACGGGCGGCCTCAATTTGTTTAGCTGTTATCGTGCCGCATTCCGTTGCCTGCAATCCAAATTCACCAAAACTCAATTTACATCCTCGGCTGGATGTACCTTTCATTCTACCTTTTTGCTGCTTTCTAAATTTTACCTTTTTTGGACTCAGCATGTCCTTATTTCTCCTATTAGCTAACTGGCGACGGCACCAGCGGAATTTTTATCTAAAATCTCGCCTTTAAAAATAAATACTTTTACACCAATAAGCCCGTATGTGGTCTTTGCCTCAATAAATCCATAATCTATATCTGCCCTTAAAGTATGCAATGGAACTCTGCCTTCTTTATACCATTCTCTCCTGGCCATTTCGGCTCCACCTAAACGTCCTGAACATATGATTTTTATGCCTTTTGCGCCGAACCTCATGGCCGATGAAACACCGCGCTTCATAGCACGCCTGAATGCAACTCTTCTTACAATCTGAAGAGCAATATTTTCAGCAACAAGCTGTGCCTCAATCTCAGGTTTTCTCACTTCCTGAATATCTATTAGGACTTCATTAGGAATGATGCTCTCTAACTCTTTCTTAAGCTGAGATATCTCAGATCCTTTTTTCCCAATAACTATACCCGGTCTAGATGTAAAAATTCGGAGTTTAACACGCTTGGCCGATCTTTCAATTTCAATCCTGGATATACCTGCATGGTATAATTTCTTTTTTATAAATTTTCTTATATTATAATCTTCCAAAATATAATCGGAATAATTCTTTCCGGCATACCATCTTGATTCCCATGTTTTAACAATCCCTAATCTCAATCCTATAGGATTTACTTTCTGGCCCAAGCCATTACCTCCTTTTTAAGACGATTCTTCAGCCAAAACGACCGTGATATGTGAAGACCTTTTCAATATCCTTGTGCCTCTACCGCGCGCTCTTGGCTTGAAACGCTTCAGTGAAGGGCCCTGATCTGCAATTACATTACGAATAACCAGCGAATCTACATCTATATCAGAATTCTGATCAGCATTTGCTACAGCGCTACGAACAATTTTTTCCACAATTGCCGCTGCTTTATGGGGCATAAATTTAAGTATATTAAGACCAACCTCAACCGGCTTGCCCTTGATAGCATCTATAATTTTATGAACTTTCTGAGAAGAAATGCGTACATATCTTGCTACAGCCTTAATCTCCATTATTAAATATTCCTTAATCTTCAGACCTCGTTAAATAGTTGAGTGATTGACTATTTGACCACTCGACTATATCTAATCTTATAACTTTACTTCTATTTCTTTAATTTTAATCTTTTGTCCCCGGCGTGTCCATAAAAAGTCCGTGTTGGAGAAAATTCACCTAACTTGTGGCCTACCATGTTTTCTGATACAAAAACTGGAACGAATTTTCTTCCATTGTGTACTGCTATTGTAACACCAACCATCTCAGGAATAATCATCGAACGCCTAGACCATGTTTTAACAACCATGCCACTACGTGTCTCTTGGGCTTTCAGGACTTTGTTTAATAATTTTGAATCAATATATGGACCTTTTTTTAACGACCGTGGCATAAATTTCTCCTGTTGTTATTTCTTTGCACGCTTTTTAACTATATAGCGATCACTTTTTCCTTTCTTGCGAGTTTTATAGCCCTTTGAAGGCATACCCCATGGTGAACAAGGATGCCGTCCTCCTGAAGATTTTCCTTCACCTCCGCCCATTGGATGGTCAACTGGATTCATCGCAACACCCCGTACTCTTGGCCGTCTGCCAAGCCAACGTTTCCGGCCCGCTTTTCCCAAAGATAAATTCTCATGGCTGACGTTACCAAGCCTGCCTATAGTTGCCTTGCAATTAATGAGCACCATGCGAACTTCGCCGGATGGAAGCTTTATCAGAGCATACTTATCTTCCTTTGCCATTAACTGTGCGAATGTGCCGGCGCTTCTGACAATTTGACCGCCTTTTCCCAGTCGCAGCTCTATATTGTGAATATGTGTCCCAAGCGGTATGTTTTTTAAAGGAAGTGTATTCCCAGGCTTTACATCTGCTTCAGGTCCTGAAACTACAATATCGCCAACCGCGAGATCCACCGGTGCTAATATATATCTCTTTTCGCCATCTCTATAGTGCAGAAGAGCTATTCTGGCGCTACGATTAGGATCATACTCAATTGATGTCACATTGGCGAGGATCCCTATTTTATCCCTTTTAAAGTCGATAATCCTGTATTGCCGTTTGTGTCCACCACCACGGTGTCGGCACGTAATACGTCCGTTTACATTACGTCCGCCTGTTTTCCTGATTATTTTAAGTAATTTCTTCTCAGGCTTTGTGCTGGTAATTTCATCAAACGTTGAATATATTTGAGCACGCCTTCCTGGAGATGTGGGTTTTACGTTCTTTACCGCCATTATAAAGCCTCGTTTGTTCTCCTGAAAATTCCAGTTATCAATTTGAGATTGAAAATTTTCTATACTCCCTCAAAAAAGTCAATACGTTCGCCAGGCATCAATGTTACAATTGCTTTTTTCCAGTCCTTGCGTTTTCCAACAATGCGACCTCTCTGTTTGGTCTTACCCTTAACCTGCATGGTACGCACGCCGGCCACCTTAACATTGAATATATTCTCTACAGCCCTTTTTATTTCAATTCTGTTGGCCACACGAAAGACCTTAAATGAAACCTGATTTGAAGCTTCTTTTTGAATAGTTGTCTTCTCAGTAATTAGAGGGCTCTTTATAATATCGTAATAAATCATTTGAGCAGCCTCCCTTCAATTGCCTTTATCGATAACTCAAGAAGGATCAAATTTTCATATTTGAGAATGTCATATACATTTAATCCCTCACTTCTCAAAACTTTTACGCCAGGTACGTTTCTGGATGAAAGTTCCAGGTTTTCATCTTTTTTATCAGTTATTATTAACGCGTTTTTCATGTTTAACGCATCTAATACCTTCAAAAATTCCTTTGTTTTAATCCGCTCAAACTCAATTTTGTCAATAACAAATAGAGAGTTCCCCTGGAATTTGCTGCTCAATGCCATTTTAAGCGCCAAACTTTTTAGCTTTTTGGGCACCTTGTAATAATAAGATCTTGGATCTGGGCCAAAAATAACCCCACCTCCTCTGAGCAAAGGAGATTTTATATCGCCGCGACGTGCACGACCAGTCCCTTTTTGACGAAACAGTTTCCTTGTACTGCCCTTTACATCACTTCGATGCTTAACAGATGCTGACCCAGAACGCCGGCAGGCCAACTGCATTGTTGTAACTTCATGCAAGGCAGACGATTTTACTGGGATATTGAATATATCATCAGCAAGATCAATTTGTGATACTTTTTCTCCATTAATATTTTGAACATCTACAACAGCCATAATCTCCTCATTCATGATACAGATACATAAGTTTGTAACCGGTTCAGGGGTTAGTTGGCTTTTAACCTTGAACCGTGAACCTTGGAACTGTGAACCTGAGTAGTTACCTATTTAGTTGTATATATCTATTGGAGCGATTTCTTTTTTCTAATTTCAATTAGTCCTGATTTAGAACCAGGTACCGCGCCTTTTATCAATATCAGATTTTCCTCGGGCCTTATGTCTATAATCTCTATGTTTTTAACGGTGTTTCTTTCATCCCCATAATGACCGGGCATTTTTTTCCCTTTAGTAACTCTAGATGGCCATGCACTGCTACCTATAGAGCCAGGCACTCTATGGCTACGACAGCCATGTGTCTCAGGCCCGCCATGGAATCCATGCCTCTTTATGACTCCTGAAAAGCCACGGCCCTTACTTGCACCGGCGATATCAACCAGTTCGCCAACCTCAAATAAATCAAGCCCTATTGTGCTTCCAATGGCGTATTCACTCGGATCATCTACAGGAAATTCCCGCAGAAACTCAAAACAACCTTCCCCGCTTTTCTTTAAATGCCCTTGCATCGGCTTGTTAATTCGAGATCTCTTTTTTTCACCAAAGCCCAGTTGAAGCGCATTATATCCATCAGCAACAACGGTCTTTATCTGAGTTATGACACATGGACCGACCTGTATTACTGTGACCGGTATATGTTTTCCATCTGGTGAAAAAATACCCGCCATCCCCAATTTTTTACCAAGCAATCCTTTACACATGCTTTCTATTTATTCCTTTGTACAGCCTTCTTTTTTTTAAAAAAGTTCTCGCTGCTTTACAGTTTAATCTCTACATCGACTCCTGGAGAAAGGTCCAGTTTCATCAAAGCATCAACGGTCTGCTGAGTCGGCTCCAAAATATCTAAAAGCCGTTTATGTGTTCTAATTTCAAACTGTTCTCTCGATTTCTTATCTATGTGGGGAGATCGTAAGACGCAGTATTTATTGATCGTTGTCGGAAGCGGTATCGGACCGACTACCTTTGCACCTGTCTTATTGGCCGTATCAACAATATCAAGTGCTGACTGATCAAGAAGCTTATGATCATATGCTTTAAGTCTGATTCTTATTTTGGTATTTTTAATCATTATATCTATATTTCCATCTATTCAATTATTTCGCTTACCACTCCAGCGCCGACAGTCCGGCCGCCTTCCCTTATCGCAAACCTGAGTTCCTTCTCCATTGCTATCGGAGTTATCAGATCAGCCGAAATCGTTACATTGTCACCTGGCATCACCATCT
>VMSQ01000140.1 GCA_013792055.1 Desulfobacteraceae bacterium | reverse complement strand
TGCCATGCGGCTGGCTGGATTTGGGGACAAGAAGGGACTTTGCGCCGGGCTGATGACGGTGCCTCAGCTTTCCGCTACACTGGCGGCGGCGGCGGTTGCCTTGCAGCTCCAGATGATCGGTCCGGCGTTTTTCAACGCCATTGTCTGTCTTTCCATTTTTACGACCATCCCTGTTCCAACGCTGGTCAAGCTGTTGATTGTGAAGGGCAACATTCGATTCGACCAAGTCGAGGAGAATCTCACTGAACTTGTGCCTGAAACGGCCATTGAAGAGGACACATTGTAGTGCCAGGTTCTGACTGATGAGCATGAACCTGGCGAACAGTCGAATGCACTCGACGGGGAATAGTGCGCCACTTCGCTCTGCGCCATGCCTCGTGAGTGATTCGCGACATTAAATGGTGATGCTATCAACTGAGATATTTTAATGTAGTAATCAGCAAGATTTTCCAGTTTATTCGTCAAGATTTCGTCTGGAGCGAATCACTGGAGGGAAAGAGAGGTTTCCTTTATGACTGTCTTAAATTTCGATGCGAACAAACTATTAATATCCGTTTTTGTTTTTTTTATGATCTTTGTTTTCTTACCAGGCCAGGCGAATTCCGAGATTCAACTTTCTACTGGAGAGACCGTGTATGTCTCCATCTATTCTAATGTTTATTATGGTCCCAAGAAATCGACATTTCAATTAGCTGCAATGCTAAGCATTCGAAACACAGATCCCAAGTACTCTATTACGATCCTGAAGGTAGACTATTATGATAACAATGGGACATTGATAAACAGATATATTAAAGAGCATCTTGAATTAGGACCATTGGCCTCTACGCATTTTTATATTAAGGAATATGATAAGAGAGGTGGACCCGGAGCAAATTTTATTGTGAAATGGCGGTCTGCAAACAAAGTGAACAAACCGATCATTGAAGGAATAATGCTGGGTTTGACATCTGGACAAGGTTTGTCCTTTACTTGCCCCGGTCAGATAATCAAAGAACATGATGATTAGCCCGTATTTCTCACGAGCCGAGTTTGCTGCATACGCAAGGCGCAGGCCATGAAGCCGGGGCGTTTAGGTATTGCGAGGTTTTCGAAAGGCTTCGGTTATTTAGAAATATCTCTGAATTTCTTGGCGCAGGTGACGGCAGCGTTGGACTTCAAAGTGGGAGTTAATGTGGCCGCGTCTTGATTAGGGCATTAATTTTATAGGACATAGTGACGTGTCTATGATTTAGTGCTTTATCACTTTTTTTGTCTATTTAAGCAAAAGCAATCGATTTGCCTGTTTTGATCAGATATTAATCTTTTCGTCTATTTCTATATTTTTTTTACCCTGTTTTATGCTGGCCGCCGCAATATCAGGATCATGTTCAAAGAAAAGAATCCATTTTTCTTTTAATGCACGGTTAAGAATTTTTTCTTTTTCACTTACTGTCGTTAAGGGATAATTATCGTATGCCATATTCCAGGGATAGGGCAGATGGGCTGATGTGGGAATAAGATCCGCACAAAAAAACAGGCAATTTGTTTTGCCCTTTATCAGAGGATGTTGCTGGCCAAGCGCATGACCCTGGGTTATAATTATATCAATGCCTTTAAATAATTCCTTTTGTCCATCTATAAGCTTTAAAACTCCATATTCCTCCAAAGGCATAAAGGTTTCTTTAATATAGCTCGCAGCATCTCTAAAATTTGGTTTAATAGCGGATTCCCAATGTTCTTTTTGGAGGTAATAAGTTGCATTCGGAAAAGTCGGGACAGTTTTTCCATTCTTTACAGATGTTGAACCGCCGGTGTGGTCAAAGTGAAGGTGAGTAATAATAACATCTGTAATGTCGCTACAGGTTAATCCATGTTTTGCCAAGGACGAATCTATATCTGTCGAGCTTTCATCAATTTTGTATATTTTTTTCATCTTTTCAGAGAACTTATTACCCAACCCTGTATCAACAAGAATTGTTCTTCCTTCACCCTGAATTAAAAGGGATCTTGTTTTCAGTTGAATCATATTATTATTGTCAGCAGCGATCTTCTTTTCCCACAAAGCCTTTGGGACAAGGCCGAACATTGGGCCACCGTCCAGTGAAAACCTGCCCATTTCAACAGAATAACATTCATAATTTCCGAATTTCATAATTACTCCGGTATGCTGCTACGTCCTCTATTTCTCTATTTAAGAATACATGTACTAATACTACAGCGACATTTTATTGCTAAGCATTTGAAATTTAACATAGATTGTATCATATATTTATTTCTATTGTCATTCCCGCGAAAGCGGGAATCCAGTTTGTTTTTAGATATAACTGGGGTTCTGGATGCCCGCT
>VMSQ01000237.1 GCA_013792055.1 Desulfobacteraceae bacterium | reverse complement strand
TTTTCTTTAGGCTCACTTATATGCGAGTTTCAGATATTCTTACATTTTATTATCAGTGGGCGAGTCTTGTATCATGTAATTTGCCCGGATTTATTGAGAAGTTACGAATATTCTAATATGCGAAACATAACTTATGAGATTTGTTGAAAGAATTAAAGGTATTCTTTGACTCCCTTGAAGGTGCGTCTGTGAATTGGGCAGCATCCGAATTTCTCAATAGCCTCTTTATGGGCCTTTGTTGGATATCCTTTGTGCCTCGAGAATCCAAATTGAGGGTAATCCTGATGATACCTTTCCATAAGTCGGTCTCTGGTTACCTTTGCAATAATGGATGCAGCGGCAATGGATATGCTCAGAGTATCTCCCCGGATAATGGTCTCCTGCGTCAGATCTGCCGGTATCCGGAATTTGCCGTCTATTAGAAGATAATCAGGTTGAGGGTTGAGGTTTTTAACAGATATGGCCATGGACATGAGCGATGCATTAAGGATGTTGATTCTCTCAATTTCGATGTTGTCAACTATTCCTATACCTATTGAAATGGCTTGATCGTACAGCTTTTCATACAGATAGGAGCGTTTTTTAGGTGATAATTTCTTTGAATCAGTAATGTCGGGATCATGAAAGGAAGTGGGCAGAAGAACGGCCGCAGAAACAACCGGGCCGGCCAATGGTCCTCGGCCGGCCTCATCAATGCCTGCAATATATGAAAAGCCTTTTTCAATGGCTTTTGATTCAAATAACCACAGGTCTCGTTTCATGAGCAAACTATATGAAGCGGCGTTCTTTTATTCTGGCGGCTTTGCCTCTGAGTTTACGCAGATAGTAAATTTTTGATTGCCGCACCCGTCCCCTGGAAACAACCTCGATTTTATCTATTATCGGAGAGTGAAGAGGAAAGATACGTTCGACTCCAACACCGTAAGATACCTTACGTACGGTAAATGTGGCGTTTGCCAGGCCTTTGCGTTTGCTTATTACAATGCCCTTAAAAGCCTGAATACGCTCCTTTTCACCTTCTTTTATTTTAACATTAACTGTAACAGTATCGCCTGGAGCGAAATCAGGCAAATCAAGCCTCATCATTTCTCTTTGTAATTGTTTTATTGTTTGCATAATAATATTCCCCCACCCGGACTAACCGGAATTTTCAACCTAAGTTGAGCGATTTTTTGCGAAGAAATGTGCCAAGATCTTGATGCAGCAAGGTTCGCGAAAATCGTAGGCATACCAATGGATATGTCGAGACTTTTCGCAAGTCCTTGATGCGCAAGAGATTGGTGCAGGTCGAGTAAAAAATCGTTCAATTTAGGTTTAAGTCTCATTAACGATTATTAATTTCCAAGCAGCCTATCCATTATAATGGCAGCCGCAGACCGAACCGAGAGGTGGTTATAATGTGAGCCACCCATTACCGGCTCAAGAAGATAATCGGCTTCGGCGATGAAGTTGTCTGAAAGCCCCCAGCCAGTTCCGAAAATCAGAATATAGGGCCTGCCATCTTTAATCTTGTTGCGAAGCTTTCTGAAGCTTATGTTTCCGTTATTTTGCCTTGCGCAAGTAACAATCGTCTTGGGACAGCCTTCGCCTGCGTTATTGAGATGATCCATTATCTCATTTAAAGAATCTTTTACCCTTATCAGCTCTAAAGCTTCTCGCCTTTTTGGATTATATCTTGAGCCTGTTCCATCAGTCCAGTGCGATACAAGCTTTTTAACAAGCTCTTTCTGTTCCTTTAAAGGCGTAACAACAAAGAATTTTCTTATTCCATAAGTTTTTGCCGCTCTTGCTATATCGTGCAGATCAAGATTTGTTACGGCAGATGCAATTATTTCTCCGTTCTTATTAAGAACCGGATAATGCATCAGTGCTATGTAAAGTCTGGGAGTGTATAATTTTTTCAATATCCAGGCACCACTTTTTAAGAATTTCTACTTCCTGTTTACTTAACAGCCTGTTTTTCAACAGATCTTTTCTTTTCAGGAAGGTACGGATCAGCGACGTCTCCAGCTTCCATTTTTCGATTTCTTTGTGGTTGCCGGACAAAAGAACTTCGGGCACATCTTCGCCTTCAAAAGTCCTTGGCCTTGTATATTGAGCATGCTCTAAAAGATCATCCGAAAATGAGTCTTTTTCAGCAGAATCCACTCCACCTAATGTGCCGGGGATTAGCCTGGTTGCAGCATCTATTACCACCATTGCTGCCAGCTCGCCTCCGGTAAGTACATAATCGCCTATCGAAATTTCATCATCTATTAAATTCATCCGGATGCGTTCATCTATTCCCTCATAGCGGCCGCAAACCAGAATAAGCCCATCATGTAATGCAAGCTTTTGAGCGATCTTTTGATTAAAAACTCTACCCTGAGGTGTGAGCTGAATCGTTATAGAATCAGGAAATTTTTTTTGGGCCGATCGAATAGCACTGGCAAGGGGTTCCGGCTTCATAACCATTCCGCAACCACCACCATAGGGACGGTCATCAGTGATCTTATGCCTGTCTTCTGCAAAATCTCTGATATTTATGGTGGAAGCAGATATCTTGTTCCGTTCTATCGCCCTTTTTATAATACCGTGCGCCCAGAAGGGCTTAAACATTTCCGGGAAGATAGTCAGAACAATAAAATCCATCATAAACCGTCAGGCAAATCCACCGTCATTATTTTCCTATTAAAATCTATCGATAAAACAACTGATTCAATTCCAGGGATCAGAATTTCTTTATCTCCGTCTTTCACAACAAAGACATCATTGCTGCCTGTCGGAATTATCGATTCAACGCGACCGATGTACTCGTTATCTATTGTAAAAACAGAAAGACCTATAATATCAAACCAGTAATAGGTTCCGTCTTCCAGTTTTGGAAGATCCGCTTTACTTATAAAAAGCTCAGAACCGATTAATGATTCCGCCTGAGAGATAGAAGTAATACCTTTCAGAGACAATAAAATGATTTGCTTGTGGGGGTTTGCCCAGTCTACCGCATGGATCTCTTCATGTCCTTTTGTATTTCTTATGAGAATTAAACTGTCTGGTTTAAAGACAGACAGAGATTCAGCATAAGAATAGACTTTGAGGGTTCCCTTTAGGCCATGCGTGCCGACTATCTTTGCAATAAGAAGAGAACCATTATCTCCCACGAGTTTATTCTATAATCTCTAAAACCGAGCGTTTTTTTATCTTGGCAGAGGCGGCGCTTAATATAGTCCTCATTGCCCGTGCTGTTCGGCCTTGTTTCCCAATTACCTTTCCTAGATCATCTTTTGCCACTTTAAGTTCAAGTACCGAAGTCTGATTACCCTCTACTTCAGAAACCTCTACCTGTTCTGGATGATCTACCAGAGCCTGTGCAATGTACTTAATCAGATCTTTCATAGCTTCTTTTCCTTTGTTGCTGTTGAGATTCAGGGCAAATAATTAAAAAAACTAATCAGAATTTGCGAACAAACCTTCTTTTTTTAAAAGGCTTTTTATAGTGTTTGTAGGGATAGCACCTTGATTCATCCAGTGCCTGACTCGTTCTTTCTTCAGCGAAACTTCAGCTGGATCTTTTAAAGGATTATAAGTTCCGACAGATTCAAGATATTTCCCATCCCTTGGGCTTTCAGCATCAGCCACAACAATTCTATAAAAAGGTTGTTTCTTTGCGCCATGTCTTGCCAATCTAATTTTAACCGCCATGTTTTTTAACTCCTTAAAAAGCTGGCATGCCTCCGCCTAATCCGCGCATGCCGCCTTTATTGATCTTCTTCATCATTTTCATTATCTGTGTATAATTTTTCAGAAGCTTGTTGATATCCTGTATAGTTGTACCACTGCCCTGGGCTATTCTTTTCCTGCGGCTTCCTTTTATTATGGTGTGCTGCCGCCGTTCCTGAGATGTCATTGAATTAATTATGGCTTCGATTCTGACAAATTCTTTTTCATCTACTTCAAGATTTTTAAAATGTTTATTCTTGCTAAAACCAGGAATCATACCCAGCAAATCTTTTAATGAACCCATCTTGCGTATCTGGACCATCTGATCTCGGAAATCATCTAATGTAAACTCATTTTTTCTTAACTTCTTTTCAAGTTCAACAGCCTTTTTTTCATCAACCACAGACTGGGCCTTTTCAATAATAGTAAGGACGTCTCCCATCCCCAGTATTTTTGAGGACATTCTGTCCGGATGAAAAGGTTCCAGTTCACTAAGTTTTTCGCCAACGCCAATAAATTTAATTGGTTTATTGGTTATTGATTTGATGGAAATCGCTGCGCCGCCACGCGCGTCACCATCCATCTTGGTGAGAATAATACCACCAAGATCCAGGGCATTGTCAAATGATTTCGCTATATTTACAGCATCCTGCCCTGTCATGGCATCAGCAATAAGAAGAATATCAGACGGCTTAACTGCATCCTTAATATTGGAGAGTTCCGCCATCAGCTTTTCATCAATATGCAGGCGACCTGCAGTATCAATGAGAAGAATATCGCATCCCTCTTGCTGTGCTGCAATCCTGGCGTCCCTGCATATCTGTACCGGATCCATTTCTACAGTGGAGGGATAAACAGGAACAGATAACTGTTCGCCAAGTTTTTTGAGCTGATCAATAGCAGCGGGGCGATAAACATCTGCCGGTACAAGGTAAGGCTTTTTACCTTTTTTTCTTAAAACTACAGCGAGTTTCCCTGCCGTAGTTGTCTTTCCGGACCCTTGCAGGCCAACCAGCATAATAGATGCAGGTTTTGAACCCGAAAGATTCAAATCTTCGTGACGGGCTCCCATAATTTCCGTCAATTCATCATTGACAATTTTGACAACCTGCTGGCCGGGCGTAAGACTGGCCATAACTTCTTGCCCTAAAGCTCTTTCCTTAATATCAGCAATAAGTTTTTTTACAACTTTATAATGGACATCGGCTTCAAGAAGAGCTATACGAACTTCTTTTAGACCTTCCTCTATATTTTTTTCAGTTAATTTGCCGTGCCCTTTTAGTTTTTTAAATACTAAATCAAGCTTGTCGGTCAAGTTGTCAAACATAATACACCGATTTAACTACTCAGGTTAATAGGCTGAAGGTAGAAGGCTTTTAGGGGAAAGCCTGCCAGAAATCACCAGAAATCATCTGTTTCCTTCAGTCTATAGCCTTCAGTCTAACCACCTAAATAATATTACATCAATTCTCTAAAAGAGTTGAAATTAATATCTATCCAATGTTATGTCAAGCAAAAATAATCGTAACTGCTCAGGTTCACGGTTCAATGGTTCAATGGTTCAAGGTTCAAGGTTAGGAAGTGATATTAAACGTTTTGAAGATATTGAGGCTTGGTAACGTAACATCTCAAAAAGCTAAAGTGTTGCAAAATATAAAATATCTGAAACTCGTATTTAAGTGTACCGTCTGACAAAAAAGCCTAGATTTTCGAAGGCCTACGGGCTTATGAAGAGATCAAGGCAACCAACCGTGAACCGTGAACCCAATAACCTGAGTTACGTATAAATAATGACAACTTCAACAAACAAAACAGACATTAAAGATTTAACCAGAGAACAACTGGCTTCATGGCTTGAAGATCGTGGCGTAGAGAATTATCGCGCAGGACAGATCCTTAAATGGATTTACAGTCGTCAGGCAGATACATTTGATATAATGACAGATCTTGGGAAAGAGATCAGAGAACTGCTTTCCCTTAATTTTACTATTAACCGACTTGATAAAATTCGCATTGAAAAATCACAGGATGGTTCCAGAAAGTACCTTTTTAGACTTGGAGATGGAAATCATATCGAGAGTGTGCTGATTCCGGAAAAGGATTATTATACACTTTGCATATCAAGTCAGGTGGGTTGCGCACAGGGTTGCAGATTCTGTCTTACTGCAAAAGGCGGTTTTGTGCGCAATTTATCAAAAGGTGAAATAATAGCTCAGGTGCGTGACATCTTAAAAGACCCAATTTACTCAAAACCTATTACAAATATTGTTTTTATGGGAATGGGGGAACCTCTGGCAAATTTTAAAAATGTTGTCGGATCAATTGACACCATTACCGATGCTGATTCTGGACTCGGATTTTCGAGCCGCAGAGTTACGGTCTCTACATCGGGTCTTGTATCAAAGCTTTCTGCTCTGGGGAATGAAACAAGGGTTAACCTTGCAGTATCATTAAACGCAACAGATAATAGGACCCGTGACTTTCTTATGCCTGTAAATAAGAAGTATCCAATAGAAGAGTTGCTTGATGCATGTCGCAGATATAATTTAAGACCGGGTGGCAAAATAACGTTCGAGTATATTCTGATAAAGGGAATAAATGATTCAGCAGAAGATGCAAACCGGCTTGCGGAGCTGCTGAAAGGGATGCGATCAAAAATTAATCTTATCCCCTTTAATGAACATGAGGGCAGCGATTTCAGACGACCGGAAGAATCAGTCATAAACAACTTCAGGGAAATCCTGAATAAAAAGGGCTACACAGTTATTATCCGTCACAGCAAGGGGCAGGATATATCGGCGGCATGCGGGCAGCTCAGTGCAAATAGACTGGCTAATAGCAAATAGTGCCTATATTAGTAGCTGACCGAAAACCTCCTGTTTTTCGGTCAGAAATTCAAAGCACGCCCATTTTATAAGATTGGCCGAAACAATGACAAAAACACAAATGCTCCAATGACAAAAACCACCGATTTCCAATTACTTAGTTTTGATTAACTCGTAAAAAGTCAAAAAACGTATTTTTTTGTCATTCCGGCGAAAGCCGGAATCCAGTATTTTCAGATAGTTGCAACTTATATGGACTCCGGTTTTCACCGAAGTGACGACTTTTTACGAGTTCATCAGTTTTGGTCATTTCTTAATTTAGTATTCGGATTTGCCCGCCCTGGTGCTACGTGCTATCCTGCCCTGGTATGTACCGCACTTTACGGTTTAAGCCAGGGGAATCAGTCTACTAATCTGTAGACACGGTCTGGGCCAGGGTTTCGAGTTTCGGATTTCGACCTGCCCGCAATGCCTATGGGTTGATTTATCGCAGTCACAAAAAGTCAACACTATGCCCCGGTTATTATTCTGACTATGAGCATGTTGCATGGCAGGCGGGTATTCGAATTTTGCCTGAACATGACCTTCCGTTCAGGCACTATATTAACAGACTTTTGATATCTTCCGGAGATATCCCTGTTACTGTTATTATTTCACTTCCGCATGAGTTAACAACCTGCGCATCAACCTGTGTATTGTTCGGCGCTTTGCTGTAACCGGCGCAGATTGATGCCGCCTTTATAATTATGCTTTTACTTGCTCTGTGCGGTATTAGAACTATTGGGCCTGGGAAATCTTTTATGTTTATGACTGTATCTCTGGATGAGTTATGATAGTTTATTATTTTTTCATTGTCCTGTTTGGTACGACCTATAATTAGTTTTGTATTATTGTTCAAGCGAAGATGCCTGCCATATTTCAACAGGTGGAGTTCTTTTTCAGTAAAGATGTTCTGGTGTTCAAAAAGATCCTTGAGGCGGTCGGAATAGCCTTTGTCGGTAAGAAGACAGCCTCCTGCCGGATTAGGATACTCTGTAATGCCGAATTTTTCAGCGAGTTTTATCTGGGGCTTGCGGGATCTTCCGGAAATATCGAGCAGCATCTCCCTGTTTACGAGGCCCTCTTTTTCAGGAATGGTTAAAGGCAGCCTTTTGGCGCTCAAAGGCCGAAGTATATAGCCGTCAATGTCCGAATGTTTTTCCACATAACGGAGAGATGGTTTAGTCTGAGACATGGGGCGCTGGCCAAGCACTTCGCCGCTGAAAACAAAATTAAAGCCTTTATTTTTCATTATTGTGCCTGCAAGCCTGAACATTAGAGCATGGCAGTCCATGCAGGGATTCATATGCTTCCCGTATCCGCATGGAGGATTTTTCAGCATTTTTATGTAGGTGTTAGTGATATTTTCTACAGTGATAGGTATTTTTGTTTTGTATGCAGCCTGGCAGGCATTTATTGATGAGAAGAACGGGGTTTCGAAAGCTATCCATTCAACCTCTATGCCCTGATCGCGCAGAATTAAGGCTGACAGAATGCTGTCTAAACCACCGGAGCTTAGGCCCAGTGCACGGACTTTTTTTGAAGATGATGTCATAACAATACAAAATAGTGATGAATATTAAAACGCGTTCAGATAAGATTCGTAAAATACTAAGAGCGACATTCCCAAATGTCAAGACACAGCTCAAATACAGAAATCCCTTTGAGCTTCTTGTAGCAACCATGCTTTCCGCCCAGTGTACAGATAGACAGGTTAATTCAGTAACAAAAGCATTATTTAAAAACCTGAAAACTCCTTACGATTTTGCCAATGCTTCCAATAAGACAATTGAGGAGCTGATCCGTCCAACCGGCTTTTTCCGAAACAAAGCAAAGAATATCAAAAACAGCTCGAGGATATTGATTGAGAAACACAAAGGCAATGTTCCTGACTCATTGGATGAACTGATAAAGCTGCCCGGGGTAGGGCGCAAAACAGCAAATGTAGTGCTTGGCGCTGCTTTTGGAATTCCGGGAATAGCTGTGGATACTCATGTGGCAAGGATTTCAAAAAGACTTGGCCTGACGGAAAACATAGATCCTGTTAAAATAGAGTTTGATCTTATGAAAATAATTCCGAAAAAGGAATGGAGCGACTTTTCATTGCAGCTTATTTATTTTGGACGAGCTGTTTGCAAGGCAAGGAAGCCGGACTGTGATGTTTGTCCATTGAATGAACTGTGTAACTATAACCCTAATTGAGCGTAAACAAAATGAAGGCGGCTTGTATTAGCGAAGTTGCCTAAAAAGCTATGTTATGCCGCTCTGCGGCACTGTAACCGAAAATAACTTGTCAATCATATCAAAAGGTTATGATTTGGTTATTTGAAAGCTTGGAAATAAAAAAGGGCTTAGAAAATTATCTAAGCCCTTGATATCATCATGGTAGCGGGGAGAGGATTTGAACCCCTGACCTTCGGGTTATGAGCCCGACGAGCTACCATACTGCTCCACCCCGCATCAATAAAAAAATTTAAATAGATATATTAAGAAAGATTGTCAAGCTGTTTTTTAGCATTTAATAACTGTTCAAACTCCTTCTTAAAACGCTCAACGTCCTCCCGTCTGTCTTTATTATTATGTTTTTGTTTATAAAGCACGTACTTAGTCCGGCTGGTGTGCCCGGATATTATTTCAAGTGATGTTTTTGGCACTTTAAGGCATTTTGCGAGAAATTTAATACACATCTTGTTGGCTGCACCATCTATTGGAGGAGCTGTGAGCTTGATTTTAAGTGCATCGCCGTAAAGCCCTGCAATTGTATTTTTTGAAGACTTTGGTTGAACAAAGACCTTGAAAATTATGCCCTGCGGGTTTTCCTGTAAAAATAACATCTTGCTCTTATAAGTTTAGCTTTTTTTGATATTATTAATTATACTGGTCGATGAAATATTTTCTATTACAGGAATAAGGGCAACCCTTCCGCCATATTGTTCGACGAGTTCGTGTCCAAAAACTTCTTCAGAGCTATAATTACTGCCTTTTGTCAGTATGTCGGGTTGTATGGTTTGAATGAGTTTTGTAAGTTCGTTTGAAGAAAAGACCACAACATAATCAATGCTGTCAAGTGCGCCAAGCACTCTGACACGCTCTTTTTCACTAATTACAGGTCTTCCCGATCCCTTAAGCGATCTTACTGAATCATCATCGTCAATGGCAACTATAAGAATATCACCAAGCTGTTTTGAGGCAGAAAAAAGCATGATATGGCCTGCGTGCAGCAGGTCAAAACAGCCGTTAGTCAAAACAATCTTTTTGCCGTTTTTTTTCAATTCTTTTGTTAATACTTCAAGTTCTGATAAAGTTTTTTGTTTAAATATAGTGTAATCAGAATAGGGCGTTAAAGCTGAGGCAAGTTCTTTGCTCGAAACAGTAGCGGTTCCAACTTTGCCTACAACAATTCCGGCAGCGGTGTTTGCCATGGCTGCGCTATCTTTTAATGATGCTCCTGATGCCAGTGCGAGCCCCATAACGGCGAGCACAGTATCTCCTGCTCCTGAAACGTCATAGACCTGTCTGGCTTTTGCGCTGATTTTATAAGGTTCTTGGTTTTTTTCAAAAAGGATCATACCGTCCTTGCCGCATGTGATAAGCAGGTTATCTATGCGAACAGTAGCAAGAATTTTATTTCCTGCTTCTATGAGAGCTGATTCATCTGAAATTTCAGTTCCAGTGGCAAGCGCTGCTTCTTTTCTGTTCGGCGTAAGCAAAGATAATCCTGAATATTTAGAAAAATCGAGTCCTTTTGGATCAGCAATCGTTATCTTATTATGTTTTTCAGCAGATTCGATCAGTTTTAAAAGCAAGGACTTTGTGATAAGTCCTTTCCCGTAATCGGAAATAAGAACCAGATCATTAGAGGAGACTTTTTCTTCAATAAATTCTGCAAGGAGTTCAAAAGTTTTGTCTGAGATTTCTCTTTTTGTTTCCCTGTCTATTCTGAGCACATGCTGATTTGCCGCAATAATCCTTGTTTTCCTTGTGGTCGGCCTGTCGGGTTCCTGAACAACGCCCGTTGTATCGACCCCTAGTTCATTTAACTTTTTTAGCAACAGGTTGCCGTGCCTGTCAGTACCGGTTATACCTATCACTGACACTTTTGCGCCAAGTTCAACAAGGTTATTCACAACGTTGCCGGACCCGCCTAAGGTATAATTTTCATTTCTAACCGATACTACCTGGACAGGCGCTTCAGGTGATATCCGGTCAACATCTCCCCATAAATATTCATCGACCATCAAATCGCCGACAACGAGGATTTTGCATTTATTGAATTTCGTTATCATAATTTATAAATTTAACCTAAGTTGAGCGATTTTTTGCAATAAGTTCTATTAAAAGTTTCGGCGGACGGACCACTCGTCCACTACGGTCGGTAAAGGCATGCCTGGTTTCTCCTTTTGCAAGTATTGTATTACCGTCTTCACTTAATATGCGATAATTAAATTTCATACTAGCTTTAACGCTTGTGTCTAAAGAAGTTTCTATTATCAAAACATCGTCATAATGTGCAGGATGTAAATACTTGCAATAGACCTCTGAGACAGGCAGAAAAATTCCACTTTCTTCAATTTCCTTGTAAGTAAGCCCCAGATATCTGAAAAATTCCGTACGACCCATTTCGAACCAGCGCAAGTAATTTGAATAATAGGCAAAGCCCATATTATCCGTATCACCGTAAATTACACGGTATATTGTTTGGTGAGTTATCATAATGTCCTAAATAGTGCCTGAACGAAAACTGCTAATTTTTCCAATTTCTGCGTCAGGCTTAAATTTTAATCCTCGAAATACTCAATGTATTCCTGCGGTTAAAATTTGCGCCTTCCTTGAACTTGAAAAAATTTTCTAGTTTTCGTTCGGGCACTAAATAATCCTTTGGATAATATTTTTTAACTCTTCATATGAGTATGATGCAGTGAGTTCTGGAAATTCGTTTTTTATATTTTCCGGGGGTCTGAAAAGAATACCTGTATCAGCTTCTTTGAGCATGGAAATGTCATTATATGAGTCGCCGACAGCTATTGTTTTGTAATTAAGATTTTTTAGAGCTATTATCGCCTGTCGTTTGCCATCTTGCAGGCGCAGTCTATACCCATTAATTGAGCCGTCGGAATGTATTTGCAAAGAATTGCAAAAAAGTGTCGGCCATCCAAGTTTTTTCATTAAAGGTCCTGCGAATTGAACAAATGTATCTGAAGCAATTATTACCGGGACGCATGATCGGAGCCACTCAAGAAATTCCAATGCACCTTCAAGCGGTTCCATGGAATCTATAACCTTTTTTATGTCGTTTATATTCAGGCCGTTTTTATCTAAAATTGCCAGACGTTTTTTCATTAACACGTCATAGTCAGGGATATCACGCGTAGTCAGTTCAAGTTCCTTAATGCCGGTCTTTTGGGCTACATTGATCCATATTTCAGGGACAAGAACTCCTTCCAAATCTGAACAAACAATATACATATATTTCCACCTGAATTTAGTCGAGTAGTTAAACGTCTCGGAATCTCTACAACCTATTAACATTATAACTTGTTTAGCGGCATCTCGTACGTGCCACATACATGGAATGTTGGAATAATGGAATAGTGGGTAGAAAAAAATCAATTTCTTATTCCTCTAAACCCACTATTCCACTGTTCCATTCTTCCAATATTCCAATTGTGATCAAAGTCTCTCAGTTCTATTGACTGTTTTCATCCTCTATTCGTATGAGAACCGGTTTGTCTCTTACAATCTCAAGGGAGGCCATTTCAGATAAAGCTTTTTTTACGTCGGCTTCTCTGGCGAGATGCGTCAGCATTACGATGGGAACCGAACCTTCTGATTTCCGTCCCTTCTGATGGACAGATTTAATGCTGATGCCATGATCGCCTAAAACACCTGATATCTTCGAAAGTACACCGGGCTGATCCAGAACCGAAAACCTGAAATAATAGTTAGTAAAGATTTCGTCAATAGACATAACAGGAATTTTTTTGATGTTTTCCATTTGATATGAAAGCAAAGGGACTCTTTTCCTGGCGCCGGATAAAATGTTACGCGCAAGATCAACCGTATCACCGACTACAGCGCTGGCGGTAGGCATCATGCCGGCCCCATGCCCGTAAAGCATCATATTACCCACTGCGTCGCCGGACACTGTAATTGCATTTAACGTGCCGTTAACATTTGAAAGAAGATTGTCAAAGGGAATCATAGTAGGATGTACTCTTGTCTCGACTTTATTCCCTCTGTTTTTGCTGATCGCAAGGAGTTTTATCCTGTATCCAAACTGTCCCGCAAACTCAATATCAAGGGGGGTAATTTCAGAAATTCCTTCAATATAAATATCCTTAAGATTAATTTCCATTCCATAGGCAAGTGATGACAATATGGATAGTTTGTGAGCTGTGTCAAGGCCGTCAACATCCAGGGTTGGATCTGCTTCTGCAAATCCTTTTACTTGAGCTTCGGACAGAGCATTTTTAAAGCTGCTTTTATCATCTGTAATTTTTGAAAGAATATAATTGCATGTGCCGTTTAAAATACCGATCATTGAATTAATTTGATTCCCGACCAGGGTCTCACGCAAAGTTTTGATAATCGGTATGCACCCGCCGACGCTTGCTTCAAAGGCAAGATCAACGCCTTTTTCATCTGCCGCCTTGAATATGGCATTGCCGTGGTTTGCAAGAAGCGCCTTGTTCGCAGTAACAACGTGCTTTCCGTTACTAATGGCTCTTAAGATTAAGTCCTTTGCAATTCCTTCTCCTCCAATCAGCTCTACAATGATGTCAATTTCCGGATCGTCGACAACCCCTAAAGCATCGGTAGTCAGAACACCCTCATTGAACTTTATTCCTCTGTCTCTAATAATATCTATGTCGGCAATATGTTTCAAATTCAGAGCCGTTCCAAGCCTGGAGCTTATAAGATCTTTGCTTTCAATAAGGATTTTTGCAGCACCTGTACCAACTGTGCCACAACCGAGCAAACCTATATTTATTTCTTTCATATTGATAGCCCTTTATTCCTATATTCCTAATTATAATAAGGTAATAGTTCAGCTCTCTTCTTTGTGCTTCGTGTCTGAACTGTTACATATTAAAAAAATTATGTCAAAAAATTGTTTTGACTTTTAACCCAATTCGATTTAATTTTTAATTTTTATAAGGTTTTGATAATAATTTGGGGAGATTTATATGACTGATTCTCTTACTTATGCTGATGCAGGTGTAGATATAGACAAAGCAAATGCCCTGGTCAATAAAATTAAAGAAATAGCAAAACAAACCCCCAGAGCTGGCGTTATGGGTGAAATAGGAGGGTTCGGGGGGCTTTTTTCGCTCAATATTACCGGTATGGAAAAGCCGGTTCTTGTTAGCTCGACAGACGGTGTCGGCACCAAACTTAAAATTGCTTTTATGATGGGTAAACACGATACAGTTGGTATCGATCTTGTTGCCATGTGCGTTAATGACATCGTTGTTCAGGGGGCAAAACCGCTTTTCTTTCTTGATTATCTTGCAACAGGCAAACTGGAAGTAGATACCGTAGCTGAAATCATAAACGGAATTGCTGAGGGCTGCAGGCAGGCTGTATGTGCTCTAATAGGTGGTGAAACTGCTGAAATGCCTGGATTTTACAGAGATAATGAATATGATCTGGCTGGTTTCGTTGTAGGAATCGTAGATAACAGTAAAATTGTTGACGGATCGGAGATTCATGTAGGCAATAAAGTTATTGGTATTGCATCAAGCGGGCTTCACAGTAATGGATATTCACTTGTACGCAAGATATGCTTTGATATTCAAAAATTAAAAATTGATGACTATGTGCCTGAGCTTGGTAAAAGCCTGGGAGAAGAACTAATTATTCCAACAAAGATATATTCAGATACTATTTGTCGCATTCACAGAGATATTCCTATTTTGGGCCTTGCACATATAACAGGTGGAGGTATCGGCGATAACATCCTTCGAATTATTCCTAAATCTTGTAATGTTGTAATAAGAAAGGGAAGCTGGGATGTTCCTCCTGTTTTTTCATTTTTACAGCAGGCCGGTAAGATATCTGAAAAAGAAATGCTGCGCACTTTTAACAACGGTATCGGTATGATAGCTGTATTGTCCGAAGAAGTTGTTCAGGATGTGCTGGAAAGACTCATCGCTATGGGCGAAAAGAGCTATATTATAGGAGAAATAGTTGAAAGAAAAAATTCAGATACTCGTATTGAATGGCTTTGATTGCCCTTATCTTCAGAATCTTTTTGCAACATGAATTACTTCCAAAGTTTCCATTTCATATCCGCAATCTGTTTTATAGATCGGATAAAAATTTCCATTATAACTTGCCTGTCTGTCTTACTTCTTATTTTGACTACCATCCCTGTTTGTGTTTGCGCTGAGATTCAGGATAGATTCTTTAGTGATGATTCTGTTGAGCCCTGGCATATTTCAGCAGACGAAATAAACTACGACAAGAAAACCGATCAATATATTGCAAAAGATAATGTAATTATAACAAAAGAAGACAGAAAACTGACAGCTGATTTTGTTCGTTTTAATTACAATACAATGGAGGTTCTTGCGATTGGTCATGTAATAATGACAGTAGGCGAGGATGTTTTGATCGGTGACCGCATGGAAATGGATTTGAAGGCTGAGATCGGCACAATCCATAATGGAACTGTATTTCTTAAAGAAAACCATTTTTACATAAAAGGTAATAAGATAAAAAAGCTGGGGGAAAACAGCTATTTTGTGGATGAAGCCAGCCTGACGTCATGTGACGGTGAAAACACGCCATGGAAAATTACCGGAAGAAATCTGAGAGTTACGCTGGAAGGTTATGGTTTTGTTGATCATGCAACTCTTTGGGCAAAAAAAATACCTCTTTTTTATACGCCCTTTCTTGTTTTTCCAGCCAAACAAAAACGCCAGTCGGGTTTACTGCCGCCACAAATTGGATATTCAAAGCGAAAATGGGAGGAATACAATCAGCCTTTTTACTGGGCTATAGATGAAAGCTCGGATGCGACCTTTTATTTATACCATATGGGACGTCGTGGAGACAAAGTTGCTTTTGAATACAGGTATGTTTTAGACGATTATTCTAAAGGGACTATGATGTACGACTTTTTGAAAGATAGAAAAGTAGATGACGGTACCCAGAGCTTTGAGGAAACAGGTGTCTTGCAGTCCAGTAAAGAATGGGGTTATGCATCGGATAGCGTGTTGCGACCCAATACCGACCGCTACTGGTTCAGATGGAAGCATGATCAGGCCATGCCTTTTGGTTTTTTTGGCAAATTGGATCTTGATATTATTAGTGATCATGATTACCTGCATGAATTCAAAAATGGATATACAGGGTTTAAAGAAACAAGTACTTATTATACTGATAATTTTGGCAGAGATTTGGATGAATATGATGATTCCACAAGGACAAACAGTTTGAACATTAACAAGATCTGGTCACAGTATAGCCTTAATGCAGAATTGCGATGGTATGATAATGTTATTAATCGACGTTATGAGGATATGGATACAACCTTACAGACATTGCCGTTAGTTGAATTTAATGCATCAAGACAGCAGATATATAAAACACCTTTTTATACAGATTTCGATTCTGAATATACGTACACTTACAGCAAGGATGGGAACAGGCTCCATCGTATGGATTTGTATCCAAGGTTTTATCTTCCTTACAATTTCGGGAATTATTTTACTTTTGAACCATCTTTCGGGGTCAGAGAGACAGCTTGGTATGTTGATGATTACTCGGATGAAACTGTAGAAACAAATAAGACGTTAAACAGACAAATTTATGATATAAAACTGGATTTATCTACTGGAATTTATAAGATATACAATATAAATGGGAAGACATTAGACAAAATCAAGCATTCAATTGATCCGCAAATTATTTATGATTACACACCTGAGCAGGACCAGGAAGAATATCCAGACAGTATTGAGAAAAGCAACAAGGTTACCTATTCAATTACAAACACTTTTACCTCAAGATCAAAGGAAAGTAAGGAACAAAAAAACAGGGTTGTGGATGAAGAAAATGATGAGTCAGTGGATGAAGAAAATGATGAGCCGGCAAGTTATATTTATAATGAGTTTTGCCGGTTTAAGATAGAACAGAGTTATGATATTGGTGAGGCAAGGGATGACAATGAGGCAATGGATGACAATTCTGAGCCCTTTTCTCCCATTTACGCTGAACTTGAGTTTTTACCTGCAAAATATTTGTCTTTAAGGGCTGACGCTGAATGGTGCCAGTATGAAAATTCTCTTATATCTCATAATGTTGGAGTGGCTTTATCGGATGATCGAGGGGACAGGTTGTTTGTTGAACACAGATATGCATTTGATTCAAGCGAGTCTATTTATTATAATATTAATTTAAAGGTGTTAGACAGTCTTGAAGTGTTTGGTGAATATGAACGTAATATGTATGATGGTAGAGATATAAGAAGCGTTATTGGGTTTTTATATGAATCACAGTGCTGGTCTATCAGGTGTTTTTACGAAGATGAGAAGGAAAGTGACCGCAGCTATGGATTTATAGTTAGTCTTCATGGGTTGGGAGAGATAGGTACCGATTTATTAGGCCGTCATGTGGAAGGAGCTCCCGGATTATTTGGCAGTTATGGGGAATAACCTGGTTGACAGATAATCAAGAAAAAAACTTGACATAAGATAATTGGTGGTGGTATTAATCCACTGCCTGTAACCAAGGCTTCTTTTATATTTGGGCATTTTAGTAAATCTTGAGTATCGTTATCACTCCCCATTCTACTGTAAAGTAGGGATGGGCTTTTAATTACGGATAAGTAACGAGACCTTTGAAAATTGAACATTTTGCAAAGGTCTTGCAACAGGTTGCGGTTACGAGGAAGATATGAGAAAGAAAACAGTATTTTTATTTTCGTTATTGGCGCTGATTATATACAGCACTGGCGCATTGGCATCAAACCAGGAAAGCTTATCACTTTCGGATGCTGATTGTATTAAATGTCATGACAAACAACCGGCGACTATAGCTGCCAGCGGGAATAAGCATAAAACAGAGGTGGGTTGTTTGGATTGTCATACAGAGCATCCACCTGAAGGTAAAAGTGCCATTCCCAATTGCAGCGTATGCCATAGCGATAGTCCTCATTACAAACTTGAAAATTGTGGATCATGTCATTCAGATACCCATGCTCCTCTGGATTTGAATATAGAAGGCGAAGTATCAGCTCCCTGCCTTACATGCCATGAAAAGCAAGGGGTTGAAGTAAAAGAGAATCCAAGCGCTCATACTAACCTTGCATGTAATGAATGTCACAAAAAACACCGTTATATTCCAGAATGTATGGAATGCCATGAAAAACATACCGAAGATATGAATGTAGATACCTGTCTTTCATGCCATCCAGTACATATGCCTCGCGTTATAACTTATGATCAGGCAACACCTTCGCATTACTGTGCCGCCTGCCACGGCGAGGCATACACATTGCTGAACAATAATACAACCAAGCACAAGGATTTATCATGTGTTTTCTGTCATAAAGCTGTCCATAAGACAGTTCCGACATGTGTTTCATGTAAGATACCCCATGGCGAACCCCATCCGGCTCAGATGTTAAGTAAATATCCTGAATGCGCGCAATGCCATGGTATAGCCCATGATTTGAGATGAGAAAGCAATTAATGGAGGTGACGTAGATGAAGAGTGTAAAAAAGGTAGCCATAGTTTTTAGTGTTATAGCTTTTGTAGCACTATTGCTTGTTGCCGTGGGATGTGACAAGGCCGCAGTGCCGACTCCTGCCGGAACTGAAGAGGCAGCAGCAACCGATATAGCTAAGGGAAAAGGCCTATACGATATTCAGCCTCAACCTCTTCATTCGGTAGCCCAGTGTGCACAATGTCATATTGGTGTATTTGACCGCATTAAAGATGCTGGTGGAAAACATCAGATAGAATGTGTTAGCTGCCATACAGAGTTCCATGTTTTTAACCCCAAAAAGCGTCCATATCAGACAGCCATACCAAAATGTGAAACATGTCACGGAGTATTTCACGGAGAGGGCACAAAACAAACGCCATTAGTGGATTGTGCTTCATGCCATACAGATCCTCATGCACCACTGATTATTCCAGGGGCGGCATTAAGCAATAATGCCTGTATGTCTTGTCATACAAAAGAGACCAAACAGATTACCGATAATGTCAGCAGACATACAACAGAGGTTTCATGCTCAGATTGTCATCACGTAAAACATGGTTATATACCCAAATGCAATGAATGCCATGAATCCCATAGCCCCGGCTATGAGATGGATGATGCGGCCTGTATGAGCTGCCACCCTGTCCACATGCCTGCAAAGATAACATATAGTAAGAAAGAAACGCCAAATCTTATTTGTGCGGGTTGCCATGATAAGGCATATGGTTTACTGCAAAACAATATCACTAAGCACACCGATGTTAAGTGTTCGGATTGTCATTCAGCACATAAGAGAATACCCCTATGCAGTGAATGTCACGGCATGCCTCATTCAAACAGGATGATGCAAGATACAACCAAGTGCGGCGATTGTCATAGCATAGCTCATAATTTACCTGTAAGTTAGTTAAT
Organism: Desulfobacteraceae bacterium; assembly: GCA_013792055.1. Lineage (GTDB taxonomy): Bacteria > Desulfobacterota > Desulfobacteria > Desulfobacterales > ETH-SRB1 > B13-G4. The sequence goes on along the minus strand of VMSQ01000237.1, from coordinate 2,727 downwards.
CGCCAATGATAATTAACTAACCTCTTCCATATATGGTAGAGGATGAAAGTCATTAAGCGTTACTTATAATACAGCCGAATCACCTTTAGCGTGGTTCGGCTGTTGTATTTTTAACACATTGAAACACTTGACTAATCCACCACTCGACCAATTGTGAGTGAAGCGAACTAAAATGGCTTCTGTATTTTTAGCTAATGCACCTTACTTTTTAGAAGAAAGATACGGGAAACTGGCTGCAGTCGGTTCTACTCTTCCGCATATGGGGCTTCTTATGTTAGGAGCTGTTTTGCGCAAATCAGGGCATAGAGTTCGTATGGTAGATGCTTCTGCCTTGGGGTTGACATATGAAGAAACAATTGAGGAAATAAAAAAAAATCAGCCAGATATAATTGGTCTAACTGCTGTTACTCCTTCAATCGATAGAACAGTAAAACTGGCATATATGATAAAAAGGATTTATCCGTTTGTGCCAATTGTAATAGGAGGACCGCACTTTACAGCAGTTCCCCAAAAGACAATGAAGGATTATCCTGTTTTTGACTACGGCGTAATCGGGGAAGGCGAACATACAATCGTTGATCTGGTTGAAACTTTGGCTTCCGGCAGAACACCTTCAACCGTACCAGGGGTTGCCATAAGAGAAAATGGGAAGATTTTCTTTTCCCCACCGCGGGCACCTGTAAAAGATATAGATGCGCTGCCTTTTCCTGCATGGGATCTTCTTGACGGTTTTCCACATAATTATCATCCCGCCCTGTTTAAATATAAAAGACTTCCTTCGACTCACATTATATCTTCAAGAGGCTGCCCCAGTAAATGTATATTTTGTGATACTTCCGTTTTCAGCAGGAGGATCAGATTCCACAGTCCCGAATATATTTTGGAATTGGTTGATTATCTGGTAAAGAAATTCAATATTAAGGAGATTATTTTTGAGGATGATCAATTTCTTTTAAAGAAGAAAAGGGTAGAAAAGATATGTGAAGGAATATTGAGATCAAAATGGAATATTACATGGAGCTGCAGCGGCAGAGTAAATTCGGTTAATGATCTTAAATTTCTAAAGCTGATGAAACACTCTGGTTGCTGGCAGATAAATTACGGCATAGAATCCGGGAATCAGAGAATCCTGGATTTTGCAAAAAAAGAAATTACGATTGATCAGATTGAAAAAGCTGTAAGATTGACACATAAAGCCGGAATCTTGAGCAAAGGATATTTTATTTTTGGACTTCCATACGAAACAGAAGATACCATGCAAAATACCATCGAGTTTGCTAAAAGCATACCACTAGACGATATAAGTATATTTATGCTTACTCCTTTTCCCGGTTCAGAAATGTATGATATCGCAGAACAGCATGGAAGAATAGATAAAGATTTTGAAAAAATGAACCTGCTCGATGTCGTTTATGTTCCCAATGGTTTGTCAAAAGAAATACTTCTTAATTATCAACGAAGTTTTATGAAAGAATTTTATCTGAGGCCTCGAATAATTGGGAATTATTTAAAAAGACTGGCATCAAATCCTCTAAATCTATATGCTATGGGCAAAGGGTTTTTTGCTTTTCTCAGGCATATTTTCAAATTAAATAATTAAAAAAATCTAAATGAAAATATCTATTATTACACCTAGCCTAAATCAGGGTAAATTCATAGAAAAGACCATCCAGAGCGTTCTAAATCAAGAGTGAGATTTTGAGCTTGAATATATTGTAATAGATGGTGGCTCAAAAGATAATACTATAGATATTGTCAAAAAATACCAGAAGAACTTGATGTGGTTTTCAGAAAAAGATCGAGGTCAGGCAGATGCTATTAACAAGGGCTTTAGCATGGCGTCAGGAGATATCTTTGCTTGGCTAAATTCAGACGATACATACGAAGAAAATGCTTTAAATGAAGTCGCTCGAGCATTTAGGAAACATGAGTTTAATTGGTGTTTTGGAGACTGCCGGAATATAAGTGAAGATGACAGAGAAATCAGGAGATTTATTACCAGATATAAACTATTTGAAAGCAGCAGATATTCTTATAAAAGGCTTTTGTCGAAAGATTTTATTTCTCAGCCTGCCGTGTTTTTTACGAGAGAGGTATATGAAAAAGTCGGGCCCTTGGATATCAGATGTAAATATTCAATGGATTATGACTATTGGTTGAGAATCGGCAGCAAATACAATCCCTATTATATAAACAAGTTCCTGGCTAATTTCAGGTGGCAAGCTGAGTCAAAAAATAGCACAAACTACAAAAGAGCTGCTTACGAAACGTACCTTACTGCAAAAAAGCATGCTACTACGCAATACAAGTACGCTATATTTCGACATTATCTTCATTATAAGACCTTGAACATAGTATATCGATTTCTGTAATATGCATATGTATCCAGAATCCCTTACCAATAATACAAACAACAATTCTAAAATCAATCTTGTCTATCTCCACCCTCACTTTACTCTTTCGGGCGGGGCAGGTAGCGTCGTACTGGAAAGCGCCAGCCGGCTGAATTTGGACAAGTACAATGTATGGATACTTTGTATTCGCGCTAATTCAGAATTTAAAAGCAAATATTCTACATTGTCCTTTATCGAAATCGGCGGGCCGCTATCGAGCAGCCCTCTGTTTTGGTTTACCTTTCCATGGGTGCAATATAAGATACACAGGGCGTTAAACCGATTATCCCCTAAGATAATCTTTCCTAATGTGCTTCCCGCAAACTGGTGGGCC
>VMSQ01000026.1 GCA_013792055.1 Desulfobacteraceae bacterium | reverse complement strand
TACTCCGGGCGCACCTCACCACCTTATGCGGTGGCAGCACCCAGTATTTTCAACCCTCTTGAGATATTAAAGGCTGCCTGGCGGTACCAGCAGTCAAACATATTTTTAATGATAGTCGTAAACCGGGCTCGTTCGGCCCCATCATACAGTTGGCTGAGCCCAAAGTACTGTTCCACTATATAACGGAGTTTTGATATTTCTTTGTTACGTTCTTTTTCAGAGGAGGTCAATTTAGCGGTAGTAGTGTTTTTTCTCATAATGCCGTCGGCGATTTTATTTAAGGCCAGAAAGTTCCGGTTGGGTTTGCCGGCGTATCCTTTGTCGGCATATACTTTTTTAATGGGCTGCTTGGTATGTCTGCTGTAAACAGTGCAATAAGAAAGGTAGTTGGTATCATTTACAGAGGACGGAGTGAGGGTGGTAGCCAGGACAAAGCCGTGATTAATGTCAACAGATGCATGTTCTTTAAGTCCGTAATGAGGCTCATCGTTTTTAACAGTCCAGTCCGATTCGAGGTCTCTTGAGAACTTGAGCGGTTTGCCGTTTTTATCGAGTTTACCTTCAGGAGTATCTCTTTTGTCTATATGTTCTTTAATTTGGTCATTGCTGAGGGGATGGCTGGCGGATTTAACGAGTCTGGCATCTATAGCGACGCCTTCATTAATGGTAAGGCCCTGACTTTCAAACTGGCGGAGGATTTCGGTATTTATCTGATCCATGGCTTTTTTAGACAATCTGCTTCTGAAACGTGAGTATGTTGAATGATCAGGGGCCGGTTTACCGAAGGGAAGGGCGAGGAATATTTTGAAGGACAAACGGTCGTTGATCTGGTTTTCGAGTTCAGGATCGGAGTTTATGTGGAACCATTTTTGGAGCATGAGGCATTTAAACAGGAGCAGTGGAGGATAAGCATCGGCACCTTCTGCGCTTGTGCCGACGGCATAATGACTTAGCAGGATGGATTCGATTCTTGACCAGTTAATGGCTTTATCTATGTTTTCCATTATTACGACGCTGCGGTTATGCTTTAAGGAGTTTGCAAGGACGAAGTCGGCAAAATTAAGAGATTTATCCATTTTTTTAAAGCCCATATTATCCTCCATAGAAAGTGGTTGAGTTATAGTTGAAATATGGCATAAAATAGATATGATGTCAAGTAAAATCAAGATGTTAAATCAAAATAAATGTTTTTTTATGAGTTTGGGAAGTGAAAAAGGATTTACTGAAAAACAATTTTCAGGGAGTTATGCAAAGCTCTCGTATTATTGCGAGAGGTTATAAGTTAAATTAAAGTCATATAATTAACGGCTTTGTAAAAAGTTCATATGCAAGGCGTGCAAATCTTGAGAAGAGAGACGTACTAACAGTACGTCGCAATGACGAAAGATGAAGCACAACACCGCAGATGAATTTTTTACGAAGCCGTCAAATTTAACAAAAGACATCCGGTTATAAATATGCTAAACAGACAGCAGAATTTTGGGAAAAAAAATGAATCAATTGCAGCCAACCATCTGAAAAAAAACGGCTATAAAATCCTGGAACAGAATTACCGGACAAAACTGGGCGAAATTGATATTATTGCAAAAGATAAAAATACACTTGTCTTTGTTGAGGTTAAAGCAAGAAGTTCAAACCGGTTCGGTAATCCAAAATGGGCTGTAACTCCTATGAAACAGAGAAAAATTTCAATGGTGGCTTTATTGTACATTAAATCCACAAAGCAGAGTAATGTAAAAGCAAGATTTGATGTAGTAGCTATCAGTTCAGCAAAGGACAAACCCAGCATAGAAATAATAAAAAATGCCTTTGAACTCGCCTATAAATGATTCGGAAAAGAAAAATAAAAAGGGCCAACTTTACATAGTTGCGACCCCCATAGGGAACAGAGACGATATAACCATAAGAGCCTTAAATATACTTAAGCATGTAGATCTTATTGCAGCAGAAGACACAAGGCATACAGGCCTATTTCTATCGCATCACAAAATTAAAGGCAGTCTTGTCTCCTATCATGAGCACAATGAAAAAAAACGAACACCGGGCCTCATTAAAAAGCTTACAGAAGGATTGTCTGTGGCCCTCGTATCAAATGCCGGCACGCCTTCCGTATCAGATCCTGGATACTGTTTAATCAAGGAAGCCATTGCAAACAATATCAAAGTCGTACCTGTTCCAGGAGTATCTGCTGCCATTACGGCTCTAAGCGCAGCAGGCCTGCCAACCGATTCGTTTGTTTTTATCGGATTCCTTCCAAAAACAAAGAATAAGCGTCTCAAGCTGTTAATGGAACTTGCAAAAGAACCAAGGACAATGATATTCTACGAATCTCCAAAACGTATTTTAAAACTTTTGGACGAAATTAAATTGATAAGTGGTGACAGGTACTGTGTACTTTCCAGAGAGATGACAAAGCTTCACGAAGAATTTATAAGGGGTTCCATGTCCGAAATTCTTCAAAACCTTAAAGCCCGGTCTGCTATTAAGGGCGAGCTCACTCTTTTAGTAACTGGACTTACTAAAGATAAAGATGTCCCATTGGAGATCGTAAGACAAGAAATAAAAAATAATATAAAATTAACGGGTGATTCACTTCCAAGCCTTGCAAAACAAATTGCAATAAAATACGGCCTTCCCAAAAACAAGGTTTATGAGGAGGCGTTAAAAATAAAGGGCAAAAAATAAGTAACAGTTTAGCCTTTTGAAAAAGAATCTGACAGGATAACAGGATAAACAAGATTTGTAAGCGTTCACGGAACATTGAAATTAGAAATTAGAAATTTGGCCTTCCCGCCCGCCTCGCCTGAGCGAGAGCGATGGCGGGCAGGCATGCTTTTGTACTGTTCTTCCCAATTTCCAATTTCAAGCCGTGAACGGCTACAATAATTTAAATCATGAATATCCTGTCAATCCTGTCAAAAAACAATAAGTTATAAAGGAATAATTTTGCCAAATCTTGATGCAATTTTCTCGCCGCAATCAGTAGCTGTTGTCGGTGCTTCAACTACGCCTGGAAAAGTAGGACATGATATATTTGCCAATATTCTGAGAGGCGGATATAAGGGCATACTATATCCAGTAAATCCAAATGCAAAATCGGTCTTAAGCGTTAGAGCATATCCAAATATTTTAGACATTCGCGGCGATGTTGATCTTGCAATAATAATTCTTCCTCCCAGGATTGCGCTTAAATCTATTCAAGAAGCTATTGAAAAAGGCGTAAAAGCGGTTGTGATTGTTTCAGCCGGCTTTCGAGAAGTGGGAGGCGAGGGTCTTGAAATAGAAAACCAGATTGTATCAATATGCAAAAAGGCTGGTGTACGAGTTGTCGGCCCCAACTGCCTTGGTGTAATTAATCCCATTCCTTCTGTAAGCCTTAATGCAAGCTTTTCCAGGCGAATGCCAAAATCTGGAAATATCTCTTTTATTTCACAAAGCGGAGCATTATGCAGCGCTGTCCTCGACTTTGCAGCAGACCGGGATTTTGGGTTCGCAAAGTTTATCTCTATCGGCAACAAGGCAGATGTGGATGAGCTTGACCTTCTGCGCTATATGCATGATGACAAAGATACAGAAGTCATTATGATCTATCTTGAAGAGCTGAAAAGAGGCCAGGAGTTCGTCGAATCCGTTAAAGAAATAACCTCCGGCGACAGACCAACGCCGATATTGGTGATAAAATCAGGAAGAACAACTGCGGGCGCCAGGGCTGCAGCATCCCATACCGGTGCTCTGGCAGGCTCAGAAGCAGTATATGATGCTATATTTAAACAGGTAGGGATAATACGCGTTGACTCAATTAATGAACTGTTTGATTATGCAATCGCCTTTGCCTACAAAAACGTAAGTGAAAGAGGAAAATTCAGCAGAAAGGTTCCAAAAGGCAACCGGGTTGCCATAGTCACAAATGCAGGTGGCCCCGGCATTGTGGCCACAGACATGACGGTTTCATCCGGCCTGGAGCTTGCGAAATTCCATGAAGAAACAATTGAGGCTCTGGCAAGCCATCTGCCTTTAACAGCAAATCTGTATAATCCTGTAGATATTATCGGAGATGCCGCACAGGATCGTTATGAAAATGCACTTTCATCTGTTGTTAAAGATGAAGGGGTTGACGGTGCACTTGTAATACTTACTCCTCAATCTATGACAAATGCATTAGGAACCGCTGAAGCCATCGTCCGCATAGACAGGCGCACAGATAAGCCTATCCTATGCTGTTTTATGGGAATTTTTGACGTGTCTGCCGGGGTAAAATACCTTCAGGAACACGGCATACCGGTTTTCAAGTTTCCTGAAAATGCGGCAAAGGCCTTTGGCGCGCTTTACAAATATTTTAACTGGCTGAACCGTCAACACCTTGCGCAATTTACCTTGCAACACAATAAAGAACGCGCAGCCGAGATTATCGAAAATTTACTTGCGGCAGGGAAAACCTATATAGCTGAATTAGATGGAGTAGAGCTGCTGAAATGCTATGGATTTAATCCACTTCCGGCACAAATTGCAAAAACCGAAAATGAAGCGGCTGAAATTGCAGAAAATATGACATTTCCGGTTGCAATGAAAATTATTTCCCCTCAGATTCAGCATAAATCAGATGCAACTGGAGTTATATTAAGGCTTGACAGTAAAAAAAAAGTCAAACTGGCTTTTCAAAAACTCATTGAGAACGCAAAACAATTTAATCCGAATGTCATTATTGAAGGGGTTTTGGTCCAGAAAATGTCACAGCCTGGAGATGAAGTTATACTGGGTATAAATCGTTACCCTGCTTTCGGACCGTTGCTAATGGCAGGCCTTGGCGGAATATACGTTGAACTTTTTAAAGATGTTGTATTTCGCCTTGCGCCTATTGGAAGAAACGAAGCACGAAGAATGATTCGCAGCATAAAGGGATATAACATTTTTAAAGGATTCAGGGGAAGGCCTAAATCAGACATCGAAGCACTTGAAAAATCCGTTGTAAGTCTCTCAAATATGGTAATGGATCACCCTGAAATTGCAGAAATGGATATAAATCCCCTTATGGTACACGAAGAAGGAAAGGGAGCTACAGTAGCTGATTACAGGATAATTCTAAAGGCATTGGACAACAACTCTACAGGTCAGAGCTAACAGCTAAAATCTAAACTAACCACACGGGTTGAACAAATTTGGAAACCATATATCCGGTTATACTCGCAGTTCCCGAAGAAATCAGACAACTTACAGGTAAAAACAGGGTCTTAAACTTAAGCAAACACGCCAGGCAGGCACTTGAAATATCTGCCCAAAAAAGCTGTATTCATTTAAGCGATCTTTTAAAAGATAAAAACGGAGCTCCCCTGCCCTTTAACGGAAATTACTGGTCTCTAACACACAAACCCGATTATGTCGGAGGTGTGGTTGCATCAACCAGAATAGGAATTGATATAGAAAAGATAAGGCCGTGTTCTGAAGCCCTGTTCGCTAAAACAGCCGGTGAAAAGGAATGGAGCCTTGTTAATACTGATCCGATTAAACTTTTTTTCCGTTACTGGACCTCAAAGGAATCTGTTCTAAAGGCTGTAGGCGCAGGTCTTAAAGACCTTTCAAAATGTACTGTTGCAAAGGTTATAGATGAAAACAACCTGTTCATAGACTATGGAGGAGAAAAATGGCTTGTAGAGCATTCCTATTTTGACGGTCACATAGCATCTGTCACCAAGAATTCATTCAATATTAAATGGTCGCTTGTCATGGCCTAAAGTCTAAAGGGGGTCTTCAATGAATGTCACGTTTTATGGTGGAGTTCGTGAGGTTACAGGCTCAATGCATCTAATTACTACCGAGAATGACCACATACTGCTGGATTGCGGAATGTTTCAGGGAAGGCGCAAGGAAAGCGAACAGAAAAACAGAATATTGCCGTTCGAGCCCCAACTTATTACCAATGTAGTTCTTTCTCATGCCCATATAGACCATTCGGGGCGAATACCAATGCTTACAAAAGGAAATTTCAACGGACACATTATATGTACAAGAGCGACATTAGATACCTGCGAATATTTGCTGCCGGATTCCGCTTACATCCAGGAGTCTGACGCAAACTACCTCAATTATAAAACCGTCCGTTCAACCCTTTACCAGATGAAAATATCACCGCGTGCTAAAAAAATATCAAAACGTAAAAGTAACGATATAAAAAAATTACTTAAAAAAAACCAAACCCAATTAAATACAGAGGCAATTAATGAATTGATCGAAAAACATCATCTGGAAGGCGTTCATCCTATTTACACCATAGAAGATGCAGAGCAGTCGCTTAAATATTTTAACGGATATCCCTACAAGCTTCCCGTGAATATCGGGAATGATACGCTCTGCACATTCTACGACGCAGGACATATTTTAGGATCAGCAATAAGCATAATTAAAATTAGGGAAAACAGCCATAACCATACTATCTGTTATACCGGCGATATCGGCAGGTTTGACAAGCCGATTCTCAAAAATCCAACTTTAAGTTTTGCTGAAGAAGACAGGGATATAGATCTGCTTATAATGGAAAGCACCTATGGTAATCGATTACATGAACCTGTCCAGGATTTAAAACCACAGTTGAAAAAGGTAATAACTGAAACATTCGACAGGGGAGGTTCTGTCTTAATACCAGCTTTCGCATTCGGTCGTACCCAGGAGCTGTTATATGTTATTCACGAACTTTACAATGAAGGTGAAGTTCCTCGTATCCCGGTATATGTAGATAGTCCCCTTGCAACAAAAATAACCAAGGTTTTCGGCGAACATCTTGAAGTTTATGACAAGAAAACACATAAGACTTTCCTGGAAAACAGCATAAACCCTTTTTTGTTTGACCAGGTCCATTTTATCGGTTCTGTTGAAGAATCTATGGCTCTGATGCGTGAAAAAAAATCTCACATAGTAATATCTGCTGCAGGAATGTGCGAAGCCGGCAGAATTCTTCATCACCTGCGTTATAAAATTCATAATCCACTGCATACGATTTTAATCGTAGGTTATATGGCTCAAAACACGCTTGGCCGTCGTATTTTGGAACAAGGCAAAGAATATGAAAATTCCGGAAGAAGCGGTAACCCGCCAATGCTGAAATTCCTCAATAAGGCATATCCGCTTAAAGCCCATGTTGTTAAGATTGACGGTTTCAGCGCACATGGAGATAAAAATGAAATGCTTCGTTTCCTTAAAGAATCAAATTTACGAATTAAAAAAATAGCTGTGGTCCATGGAGAGGAAGATCAGTCCATTTCATTTGCACAACACCTGAGAAATAATGGTTTTTCTGTAATCACTCCAAAGGTTGGAGAGACCATTAGCATAAAATAGAAATTTTTCTTTGACGGATAAGCAGGATTTCCCTATATTATTATAACCGTTCACGGTTTACAGTTTACAGTTAACGGTTGATCAAAACATAAAAAGCAAGAGGCTCAGTTGCGAGAACTCAAGTATATATTTCATGTGAGGTTAAGGTGTTTTCTGAAAAAAACCGTGAACCGTGAACCGTGAACCTGATCAGTTATCAACCATGTATCAAGAAAATAACAATTTAGAGCAGCAATCTATTCAGCGAACTGAGATATCAGATACAGATACAATAAACTCTCTTGGTCTGTGTCTCGGAGCTTCCACTGTGTCCATTGTCCACATGGAAATGAAACACTCTGAGACCAAGCCAAGGATTGTCGAATTTTCACTTCACCCTCACGAAGGAAATCCAAAGCAAACCCTGCTTACAGCGCTAAAAAACTTCGACTTAAAATCATTTGACAGGATTGCCGCAACAGGGAGGAAATTCCGCAAGTTTGTGAACCTTTCATCCATCCCCGAGCCCGAAGCTGTTGAATTAGCATATCAATTTGTCAAACCCGATGGCATCTCATGCCCGGCAATTGTCTCAGCCGGCGGAGAAACATTCATGGTATATGTTTTAAACAGCCTGGGCCAAATATCAAATGTAGTGACCGGCAACAAGTGTGCATCCGGAACCGGTGAATTTCTCCTTCAACAACTTCGCAGAATGAATGTATCGCTGGAAGAGGCAGCCCAGTGGGCTGCTACAGAAAATCCGTATCATGTTTCAGGCAGATGTTCTGTCTTCTGCAAGTCAGATTGCACTCACGCAACAAATAAAGGTATCCCGAAATCCAAGGTTACTGCCGGCCTCTGTCAAATGATGGCGAATAAGATTCTGGAGCTTCTGAAGAATGTGAAAAGACGGAATATCATGATCACCGGCGGAACAGCACGTAACAGAATGATGATTGAATATTTGAGTAAAAAGATACCGGGGCTTATAATTCCAGAGAAAGCGCCATATTTCGAAGCCATGGGTGCCGCACTCTGGGCGCTTAATAATGAAACCACCCCTTTTACCGGAATATCAAATTTTTTTAAGAAAGAAATTACATCATTTGACACGCTTCCCCCGCTTCTTAATTTTAAAAACATGGTAGAATTCAAAACAATTGAGAGGGGAAATATAAAGCCTGGGGATGTTTGCATACTGGGGCTGGATGTGGGTTCTACCACCACCAAGGCTGTTCTTCTGCGAAAAGATGACAATTCCATACTTGCATCAATATATCTGCGCACAAACGGTGATCCTGTGGGCGCTTCCCGGAATTGTTATCGAGATATTCTCGACCAGATAAAAGAAAAAGTAGATCCTGATGAAATATCAATCATAGGGCTGGGTGTCTGCGGTTCAGGCCGTCAAATAGCGGGTCTTCATGCCTTAACTGAAGGTGTAATCAATGAAATAATCGCACATGCAACTGCTGCAGTATATTTTGACAGCAAGGTAGATACCATATTTGAAATCGGAGGACAGGATGCAAAATATACTTATATAACAAACGCTGTGCCCTCCGATTATGCAATGAACGAAGCATGTTCAGCAGGAACCGGATCTTTTCTTGAAGAATCCGCGCATGAAACTCTGGGCGTAAAAATGGATGATATTGCAGATATTGCTTTCAGGGGAAAAAATCCGCCTAATTTTAATGATCAGTGTGCTGCATTTATCGCCTCCGACATAAAAAATGCCATTCATGAAGGAGTCGAACACGAAGATATCGTGGCCGGTCTGGTTTATTCAATATGCATGAATTACTCAAACAGAGTAAAGGGCAACAAGCCGGTCGGCGAAAAGGTCTTTATGCAGGGAGGGGTCTGCTACAACAAAGCCGTACCATTTGCTATGGCCGCACTTGTTGGCAAGCCAATAATCGTTCCGCCGGAACCCGGTCTTATGGGAGCTTTCGGCGTTGCTCTTGAGATTAAAAAAAGAATTGAAACAAATTTAATATCTGAGAAAAACTTTAACCTTAAGCGCCTTGAGGACAGAGAGGTAAAATACGGAAAAACTTTCATCTGCAACGGCGGCAAGGAAAAATGTGACCGGCATTGCGAGATAGCAATGATCGAGTTAGAAGGCAAGAAATATCCCTTTGGAGGAGCATGTAACAGGTATTATAACTTACGGCAAAAAATAAAATACGACGTAGGAAAGCTGGATCTGGTGCGCATCAGGCAGAAACTGATATTTGAAAAATACGGCTCAAAACTGCCTGAAGGAAGCGGGGAAAAGCGTAGAGGCAGAATCGGGATAAACAGAAGTTTTCTGGTAAACACCTTTTATCCTCTTTACTCCACTTTTTTTACTGAACTTGGGTTTGAACCTGTAGTGCCTGATTCACCTTCAAAACAAGGGATTGATCAGAGAAACGCTGCTTTCTGCTTTCCCGGCGAGCTGTCTCATGGTTTTTTTTACTCCATGATTACCATGGAAAATCCTCCTGATTATATATTTCTGCCTCACTTAAAAGCAGTTCATGTCCCAAATGGTTATTCAAGCTCTCAGGTTTGTCCCTTTGTTCAGGGCGAAACATATTATCTTCAGGTAACATTCCGTGAAAAACTTAAAGAACTTAAAAATAAAGGAACGAAAGTACTTTCACCCCTTATAAATCTGACAAAAGGCCTTGAGAACTCAAGAGAACCTCTAATTGAAACCGCTAAAAAGATGGGAATAAGCCGGAAGGAAGCTGATAAGGCTTTTAAAAAGGCCATGCAAAACCAGATTGAATGTATGGATGAAATGAAGGCAATTGGAAAGAAGGTTCTTGAAGAACTTGAATCCGAACCGGAAAAGACAGGGATTGTTATCTTTGCAAGATCGTATAACGGGTTTGTTAAAGAAGCCCACATGGGCATTCCCGACAAACTGGCATCAAGGGGTGTTCTCGTAATACCGTATGATTTTCTTCCTTTTGATAATGAGAAGACAAAGCGCCATATGTACTGGGGTATGGGGCAAATGATACTCAAAGCCTGTAAAGTTGTTAAAAGGCATCCTCAACTTTTTGGTGTTTATATTACCAACTTTTCATGCGGCCCTGATTCGTTTATAATTGGATATTTCAGGGATTACATGGGCCAAAAGCCCTCCCTGACTCTTGAACTTGACAGCCATACTGCAGACGCAGGTCTTGAAACCAGGATAGAAGCTTTTCTGGACATAGTAGCAGCCTTCAGGCAATTACTATCAAACAAACTGATTGTTATGAAAGAAAGCTCCTTTGTTCCGGCCCGGCTCGTGATTGAAAACAGTGTCGCGAAAGTAATAACATCTTC
>VMSQ01000174.1 GCA_013792055.1 Desulfobacteraceae bacterium | reverse complement strand
TCTTATGATAGGGGTGCTGCAGGCCCTCTTTCAGGTAAGATCCGCCAAAGTGGCCTTTAAGGATTTCATGGACCCCTCGGTTCTGTTTATCTTCGGCTCAGTAGTCATCGGCATGGTCTTTACCAAGACCGGGCTGACCAAGCGTATGGCATATAAGATGCTGGCTATTGTAGGAGAAAAGACCAGCATGATCTATCTCGGCTGTTTTGTGGTGACAGGAGCCCTGACCCACGTCATGGCCCACACCGCAGTAGCTGCCACAATATTCCCCCTGCTTATGGCCATCTATGCTCTGTATGGAGAAGGTGACAAGCCGACCAAGTTTGGCAAGGGGCTTTTTATCGGTATGGCCTATGTGGCAGGTGCGGCAAGCATCGTTACCCTTCTGGGAGCGGCGCGCGGTGCTGTGGCTATTGGCTTCTTTAACGATATCATGAAAAAGGATATCACCTTTTTTCAATTAACCTATTACATGTTTATCCCGGGCTGGCTGATGGTTTTTGCCTTGTGGGGATTTTTCATGATCTTTTTGAAACCAGAGAAAAAAACCATTCCAGGACTCCGTGAGAAAGCAAAAGGACTCTATGCCCAGTTGGGAAAAATCACCAAGGATGAGATTCTTGCCTTACTCATCGTTCTTGCAGTGATTATTTTCCTGGGACTGCAGTCTGTTACGCCGGAGTTGAAGATATTTAATAAAACGGCAGTTATTTTACTTTCAACCGTAATATTTTTCCTTGCAAAAATCCTGGATATCAAGGACCTCGAATTAATACCCTGGAATATTATACTGCTTTTTGCCGGGGCCATGAGCATTGGTTTCTGCCTCTGGGAAACAGGTGCTGCAAAATGGCTGGCTGTAAACTGGCTGGTGATGTTCCAGGATGCACCTGGTTTTGTGTTTGTCATGAGTATTGCTTTTTTTGTTATGATAATGACCAACTTTATCATGAACGTGGCTGCCATTGCCATCTCTCTTCCAGTGGCTCTGGTTATCGCACCATATCTTGGTGTAGCCGGAGAGGTGGTGCTCTTTGCGTCACTGATGACAGCCGGTATGCCTTTCATCCTGCTCGTTGGCGCGGCTCCCAACGCCATAGCTTATGATTCAAAGCAGTTTACCGCAGGCGAATTCTTTATGTACGGTATTCCAGCCAGCATCATTCTGATGGCATGTGTGGCACTGTGCGTGGGGGTGATCTGGCCGATTATGGGAATGCCGGTTAGCTTGCCGACACCATGAGCAAGGTATAATAACCGAATGGATGTATAATTAACCTGTCTAAGGGGAGTCTCTCTCCCCTTAGACTTTTTTGACCTTGAGAGTTGGTATAAGCTTTGTCCTTAACTTATATTGTATGTATTCAAAAAAAATAGTTAAAAACTATATGCGTTCACTTGATCAATATTGCTATATTGATGAGGACGAAAACATACAAAAAGCTCTTGTTGCCATGAGTAATGTAAGGAAAGAGGGCAAAGACCAATGTCTTGTTGTGCTGGGAGCGGGTCACTTAGAAAAGGAGATAATAAAGGGCTTTGTGACTCCTTCTGTACTTGTCTTTGGATTATTATCTCACTTTTTAAAAGGAGTACAAAGAAGTGGGCCAATCTTTTGGGAAGGACAGTTTGAAACAGAATGCCATGAAGGAGTAAATAAGCGTGTAGGGGAGATAATGCTTCCGGTTAAAGCTTATGTAAAAGAAAGAGAAATGCTTATGGAGGCTGTTTTTTTGCTGGACAAATACAAGATGGATTTCCTGCCGGTAGTGAAGAAGGAGGAAGCGGTTGGCATAATTCATCTTGATGATATTTTGAAAGAAATTTATAGTATTATACTAAAGTAGATTTAGCCTTATTCCGGTACGATCTCTCATGTTCCCACCATTATGTTCGTTTCACTGAACTATCAATCAAATACTTCTAAAAGTGCTACCATCTTACCACAGCCTTGCTCTCAGGCGTAATATTCTAAAAACTTCAGGAACTTTAACATCCCCTGCGTTTGGGCAACAGCCCGTCAAGATGTGACACCATTACCCTTGAAACGTTCACGATTTTAAAGCGTCGGACATCAGCTCACCCACCCGTCGGGTGAAACTGGCAGGGTCGTTTATTTTGCCACCCTCGCTGATGGTGGCAAGGTCAAACAGAAGGTGGGCGTAATCTTTGAGAACCGGAGCGGCAGCATCCTTTTCAAAGATCGAATTGATCTTATCGACAACCGGATGGTCCATGTTCAGTTCGAGGATCCTTTTTGTGTCGGGTGTTTTTTGACCCGAGGCCTTGAGAATTTTTTCCATGTAGGCGCTCATGTCGGAGCTGTCCCCGGAAAGACAGGCCACCGAATCGGTGAGGC
>VMSQ01000304.1 GCA_013792055.1 Desulfobacteraceae bacterium | reverse complement strand
CCTCCTCACCCAAGTCCTTAGGTTTTTTGTGGTTATAAAATTCTTGCCTTTAATTAAAAACAATGTAATATTAATACATTATAACAATCAAGAAATAATCTATTAATATCAAATATCATTGATTTATTTCTTAACATTTAAATTGTTCGGCTTAACAATTATGAGTAATCAAATAATGCTACCTTGCGCCTGTGATGCGAAGAGTTCTACGGAGTAAAAATGATTGAAGAAAAGATACAAAGAAATGTTTTTGAGGTAATCAATTTACATGAATCTGATGATATAGACTATTGGCGTGATCGGAGCTATATCGAACGAATTGAAACTATAGAATTTATGAGAAAGGTGATGTTTGGTCATGATAGAGTTTCCGAGAGACTTCAAAGAGTTCTTACAATTGCTGAACTCAAAGAAAATTGAATACCTTATTATCGGAGGATACGCTGTAGGCCACAAGATCTTGTTGATTTTGATAAATTGCAAAATGAATAAATCGTAGAACATCAGCTTTGAGTATGACGCAGCTTGGCAAGCCTATACCTGATGACATTAAGAGAATTCGTTCCGCATGTTCGCACCCGAAGGGACTGTTTTTATTCCATTCCATTTCGGGGAAATGGCGGTCAATCTCCTGACCAATGACGCCCTCGATCCTGTAGCCAGGATACCGGAGTTCAAAGTCTGTGCAGTAAGTATCGAGCGGGTTTAACCCGTATTCCACAAGCTGATTTCACCTCTCTCTGATGTTTCTATTTACAATATGCATATTCCCAAAAAGGAAAAACTTGCAGTAAGAGGCACGACACAGTATAGTTACTACCCAGCCTTCGATCTCAATATCATGGGAGGGAAGCCCTGCATTCGTGACATGCGTGTAACTGTAGGGATGATCGTCGGCCTTGGAGGCGGCCCACTGGTCCCATATTGGCCGGCCAGACGCTTTGGATTATGAAATTTTGGAATATGCCAGATCCAACGGATAAAATTAAAAGCCAGATAGGGAAAATACAAGACAGCATTAATAAGGGTCAAAGGCAGACCTGACCCCTTTTCCCTTTAATCAATGGTTCTGCAATTGTAATTACAGTTTTAAAAAAGGTGAAATTATGGATAAGACTATAGAAAAATTAGAAAATTTGACATTTGAGGAAGATGATAGTCCAGAAGTTCCACCGGCAGACATTGTAGCTTACAATGAATCAAGATCTTGTGCTGATTTATTTAGAATGTACAATCAGGGAATCCTCGAAATTCAACCTGAATTTCAACGGGAAATAGTATGGAAAAGTCCGGCACAAACCCGATTTATCGATTCTCTTACAAAACAATTACCGATTCCAAGCATGTGTTTTAGTATGGATCATAAAACACTACGCTGGAAAGTAATAGATGGACTGCAAAGAATGGCAAGCATAATACGCTTTCTTTCAGGTGACCCAACTTGGATTCTCTCTCGTTTGGATGATATAGATCAAGACCTTTCTGGAAAATCAGCTAAATCATTTCTTAACCCAGATTCATCAATACACCATTTCTATCGAAGGGTCGAAAATCTCACCCTTCCAATAACTGTTTTAAGGTGTGATTATTCTAAAAAAAGCAACACAAATTATTTGTTTACTATTTTCCATCGCCTAAACACTGGAGCAATGAAATTAAACAATCAAGAAATAAGAAATTGCATTTATTCTGGGGCCTTAAATAATTTGCTTAAAGACCTAAATAAAAATACAGAATGGATGCGTTTGAACAAAATGAAAAAAGAAGTTGGATTCCGTTTTACGAAAGAAGAGCTTATTCTTCGATTTTTTGCATTTTATGATCAATATAAAGAATATGGCGGGAGACTTGCAAAATTTCTAAATGAATATATGGCCGATAATAGAAATTTAGATGATACCCAGGCAATGGAAAAAAAAGAGTTGTTTGAAAGAACTGTAAGGCTTGTTTTCATGAAATTATTTGATGGGAAAGCACCGACTAAAACACCAATCTCAGTTATCGAAGCCACACTTGTTGGTGTTGCAAAAAATATTGATACATTAGAAGAAGTTTCGCCTCAAGATTTGAAGTCCAAATATAGTAGCCTTTTCCAACATGAAGAATTCTCAGATCAAAAATTAAGCGAAGGTTTATCTGGAAAACTTCGTGTCACTGGTCGACTCGATGCAGCTATAAATATTTTCTCATAAAACGTATGATTGCAAGATCCTACATAAAAGCCAATCTTGAGCGTATTGAAAGGTTGTATAATAAATCAAGTAGCATTCAAGATGGGCTATTCTATTCTAAGTTAGCAATTTTAGAGCTTTGTGGTTGGATTGAAATTTCAATGGATGACATAGTTTTTAGATTGGCCAAAAAGCATTTGAGACGATCTCAAAATATCAATTATGTGGAAAAAGAGGTAATAAAAAGAACTTTCGGGTTTGACTATAGCCAACACTTTCGGAAGATGTTAATTAACATAATTGGTATAGTTGGTGTTGAAAAGTTAGAAAAAAAAATTGATTCAATAAAGCATCAACTTATGATTTCTTCATTAGATAGCATGAAGCTTTACCGCAATAGCGAGGCCCATACATATATAAAAGGAACGACAAGAAGAATGGATGCACCATCTCTTACAAAGAATAGATTAAACGATATCTATAATGGGCTGAAAAATATTGATGATGAGCTTCGAAGAATTTCAATTTAGGTCAAGGAATGGGGTCAGGTCAGGAATGGGATCACGTTTGACCCTTGTTGTTAATTAGTCAAGATTCAAGCGGGCATAGAAGTTTAAGAATGAAAAAAAATCAGAAGAAATATTGAAATAAGAGAAAATAGATTGCTCATGGGTCAAACGTAGACCCCTTATATATCTCAGGAGAAGATATGAACAAGCAGGTTACCCAGGATGACATCATTTACTTCGTGGTAACGGATCGCTTCTTCGGCAGGAACAAGCGATCCGCCGATCCATCGGACACAAACATCCACGGAGGAACGCTCGACGGCATTCTCGATAAGCTCGACTATCTCATCGAGCTTGGTGTGACGACGATTTGGGTGACGCCGGTCTACGAGAACATCCAAAGCCACGGCACCTCGGAACCCTACCACTACTATTGGCCGCTCAACTTCGAGTGGATCGACAGGCGCCTGCTCGACGGCACCCGTTTGCCTAACTCGGTGGACATGAGCACATTCGGAAGATTCGTTGACTTATGCGAAGCCAGAGGCATGAAGGTTGTACTCGACATGATCGTGAACCATGCGGGATACTGGGCGCAGGAACAGTTTGACCCCACTTGGTTCAACATCGGCGGGTCCGGCGACATCAAAGGGGAGTTGGCAGGTCTACCGGACTTCAATCACGATAACCCCGAGGTGCTCGACTACTTCATCAACAACATCGAAGATTGGATCACCAAGAGCAAAGTCACCAACATCCGCATGGATACCGTCAAACACGTGGAGCCCAAGTTCTGGCATTATTTCAAGTCCCAGATCCGCGGCGAATATCCTGACGTGTGTCTCATCGGGGAGGTACTTTTTGAAGGCAAGCAGGACATCGGCAAGCTCTTGGAGTATCAGAACTACCATGACTTCGATTCGATATTCGATTTCCCCCTGTGCACGGCCCTGCGATCGACTCTCATTTTCGACGAAAGTCTTAGCTATTGGCTTGCACGCCCACGGTTGAACGATGGGGAGCCACTGGGGGTGCTTGATGATGACAATCCGCTCAAGGGTGGATACCGTAACGCGAACAGGCTCGTCACACTGCTCGATAACCACGACCTGGAGCGGCGCATCATGAGCCATGCCAGGACAAAACACACCGGCGATGACGCCGGGCTTGATTGGGCAATCCGGGTTACGAAGCTCTGCCTGGGCGCACTGTTCACCATGCGCGGAATACCGCAGATCTACTACGGCACCGAGGTCGGGCTCGAGGGATGGAAGGCGGGCGATGACCGCGACCTGCGCCGCGATTTCCCATGGCATGTGATCGGCGATAACAATCACCCGAAACAGCAGTTCCGCAAGGAACACGAGATCTACGAGTGGACCCGGGATCTTATACATCTGCGCAAGGGTAATGCAGCTTTCAAATACGGGACGACAATAACGCTGTGGTCGGACGATCTGATCTATGCATTCTTGCGCATCGCCACGGATGATGTCGCCTTAGTGATCATCAACAACGGCTACACCAGGATGCCCAATCCAATCCATTTGAATCTGAATATGTCGGTAATCCCGCAGCGTGTGGTAGACATTATAACCGGAGGACTAAAGCACTGGAAGACGGGGCAGGCCTTGGCTGTGCAGAACGGCAAGGTTCTGGTTACGGTCGATGGCAAAACAATCGACATCTTCTGCCGCGAGGGCCCCTAAGAAATTCGGGAATGGCGTCTACGTTTGACCCTTGTTGTTAATTAGTCAAGATTCAAGCGGGCATAGAAGTTTAAGAATAAAGATAAAAAATGTTGAAATAAGAGAAAATAGATTGCTCATGGGGTCAAACGTAGACTCCTTATTCACACTATAAAAAATACACAAACGATCTCCGTTGTCCATTGCCGGCTGAATAGGAGATAGGATGCGAAATAACAGATAGAAAAAGGGAAATGTATGGCAATAAAGAAATCTG
>VMSQ01000273.1 GCA_013792055.1 Desulfobacteraceae bacterium | reverse complement strand
AGATGAAAAGGGGAACATTATAGGCGTTGTTCTGGTTTTCCATGACATTATTGAGCGCTATGAGGCTGAGAAGAAGTTGCAGGAGTCGGAGAAAAGGTACAGGTCACTTTATGAACAGGCATTGTCCGGTTTATATAGAAGCAGAATAAGTGACGGCAAAATTTTACTGGCAAATAAAATTGTCGCAGACATGTTGGGATACGAGTCTGTTGAAGAACTGACAAAAGAATTTAAATTTTCCGAGGCTTATTCTCCGGAAAGAAGGTTGGAACTTATAAGAATTCTTGAACAAGAAGGTACTCTCACCGATTTTGAGATAGAAGTTAAAAAAAAGGATGGGGGAAAAATAGATTTAATTATTTCTGCAAAAATATATCCCGAAGACGGTTATATTGAAGGTGCAATGATAGATATTACCGAGAGGAAACATCTTGAGCATCAAGTCCGACAAGCCCAGAAAATGGAGTCAATAGGCACGCTGGCTGGAGGAATTGCTCATGATTTTAATAATCTGCTTATGGGGATTCAAGGATATACATCTTTAATACTAAACGATCTTAATCCAGGTGAAGATCATTATGATAAGCTCAAAAACATTGAAAAACAGGTTAAAAGGGGTGCAGAACTCAGTGCACAGTTGTTAGGTTTTGCCAGAGGCGGGAAATATGATGTTAAACCTACGCATATCAATAAATTGCTTAAAAAAAGCGCTGAAATGTTTGGACGTACAAAAAAAGAAATCACCATCAGAGAGAAATATGCACCTGATCTTTGGACAGTAAAAGTTGATCGGGGACAGATAGAGCAGGTTTTTTTGAATTTATTTATAAATGCCTGGCAGGCAATGCCGGATGCCGGTGACATTTATCTGGAGACAAGCAATGTCGTTTTCAGCAAGAGTTATACAAAGCCTCATGAGGTGAAACCGGGAAAATACGTCAGGATATCAGTTACCGATACAGGTATCGGCATGGATAAGGAAACTGCGAGTCGTGTCTTTGATCCCTTCTTTACAACAAAAGGTGTGGGAAGGGGCACCGGACTTGGGCTGGCTTCAGCCTACGGTATTATTAAAAACCATGGCGGTATGATTCATGTTTACAGCGAGAAAGGTCAAGGTTCAACTTTTAATATTTACCTGCCGGCAATAGATGCAAAGGCTGAGCCGATATCATTTCATGATGAGGAAGAGGTGAAGACCGGCAATGAAGAAGCAATACTTTTGGTAGATGATGAGGCGATAATATTGGATGTAGGTAAAGAGATCCTCGACGTACTTGGATACAAGGTGTTTTTGGCATCAGGAGGCAATGAAGCTATAGAAATCTATAAAGAGAATAAAGATAAAATTGCTTTGGTTATTCTTGATATGGTTATGCCTGGCATGGGTGGAGGGGAAACTTACAAGTCTTTAAAGAGTATCAACCCTGATATTAAGGTTATGCTTTCCAGTGGATACAACCTTGGCGGGGAGGCAGCAGAAATTATGAAACAAGGGGTTAACGATTTTATTCAGAAGCCATTTACAATGACAAAATTGTCTCACAAAATAAGGAACATTTTAGAGAAAAAATAAAACAGGGTTCAGAGGTTCAAGGTTCACCCCCGATCCCTGATCCCTGTTTTTTTAGTTGACAATCAGTTTTGAGTTAATTATATACTTTGCCTGCTTTTCTGGAAGTATTTCTTGGAGGCCGGGGAACTTTATGTTCCTGAGGCCTTTTTTTTGGATTTTATAAGGTAAAAAAAGGAGGTGGTTCCATTGGTTTGTTCAACTGTTAGAGAGGGTATGAATTGCCCATTTATGACTGCAAATGGATGTGATTATAATGGCGGAGTTTGCCATAAAATTGATGAGAAATGTAAAGGATGTAACCGCAGTGCTGAATTTTCATCTGGATGGTATTGTACTGTATATCCTGATCCATCTTTAAAATGGAAAAACGGGGATTGCAACTTTGCCTCTCATATTTCCGTAGCATCAAATGGTACAAAAGCAAAACTTAATCCATTAAAGGCATCCAAAAGAGGGAACAGATAATGTTGCTTTCGATCCAAAGATAAACCCCGCTCAATTGAAGGGCGGGGTTTTCTTGTCTTACATCTTCCTGAAATTTAAGCTTCTTTTCCCTTGACATTTTTCCTGCCTAACCTGTAAGACCACTCTTATTGATTAATCTGTTTAAACTACTACACTTGGTGGTACTCTATAAAAAGGTTTTACCGTTACAGTAATTATTCAAGAGTGCCTAAAGTGAGCTAAAGTGCCTAAAATGCCTAAAGTTAAGGAATTCCGCCATCTTATATATCCCTTAAGCCATCAATGCACGAGGGGCAAACTCCTCTTTGAGTTATCAATTAGCACGCCGAAGGCGTACCACAACTTTAGGCACTTTAGCTCACTTTAGGCATTTTAGGCACTTAACAGTTTATTTATCCCAAATTTAGATCTCTCATAAGGCCATGTTCGGAGGTTTTATTTATGAATCCTATTGCTACAGATCTTAATAATATTATCAATAAAGGGAATCCCTATATAATGGGAATGCTGTCTAAACTTGGTAAAAACCTTTTTTTCCCAAAAGGTATCTTGAGCCAGAGCGCAGAGGCAAAGGAAAAGGCTTATAAGATTAACGCAACAATCGGTATTGCTAAAGAGCAGGGTAGAACCATGCGCTTTGATTCGGTCGTATCGTCGATAAATGAAATCCGTCCCGGAGAGTCATTAACCTATGCTCCGTCATTTGGTATTCCTGCTTTAAGAAAGCTATGGCAGAAATCTCAATTTGAAAAAAACCCTTCTCTATCCGGCAAATCCATAAGCATGCCTGTGGTTACATGCGGTATTACTCATGCCATCAGTGTATTTGCAGATGTCTGGGTGGATCCGGGCGATGTTATAATATTACCCGACATGATGTGGGGAAACTATAATCTTATTTTAAATGTTAGAAAAATGGCAAGAATTAGCAAATATCCTATATTTTCAGAAAAGGGGGGATATAATCTTAAAGCCTTTGAGGAAAAAGTAAAGGATGAGGCAAAAAAACATGAAAAGATTATCGTTTTACTTAATTTTCCGCACAACCCTACCGGATATACGCTTACCGAGAAAGAGGCAGATAGTATAATTAAAACTCTTACTGATGTAGCAGAAGGAGGAACAAACACAATTGTTGTTTCTGATGATGCTTATTTTGGACTCTTTTATGAAGAAGAAACATTAAAGGAATCTATATTTGCACGTCTTAGCGGGCAGCATCCCAGGCTTCTCGCTATAAAGCTTGATGGTGCAACAAAAGAGAACTTTGTGTGGGGCTTGAGAGTGGGTTTTATTACGTACGGATGTCAAACCGAAGGTGATTCTGCAGATATTTATGATGCTCTTGAAAGAAAAACTGCTGGAGCTGTCAGGGGTTCCATATCCAATGCTTCACATCTGGGCCAGTCTATAGTATTAAAGTCTATGCAGCATGGAAAATATCCCGAAGAGAAGAAGGAGAAGTTCGAGATACTTAAAAGTAGAGCCATGCGAGTTAAAAAAGTTCTTTTGGAGCCCAGATACAAAGATGCCTGGGATGTTTATCCCTTTAATTCAGGGTACTTTATGTGTATCAGACTAAAGCGGGTTAATGCTGAAAAGCTCAGGCTTCATCTTCTGGAAAAATACGGAGTTGGGCTTATTTCCATGGGAGAATCCAATTTAAGAATAGCCTTTTCATGCCTGGAAGAGGAAGATATCCCTGAATTGTTTGATATCATACTAAAAGGAATAGAAGATCTGAATTGAAGATTGAAAATTGAAGATTGAAGATTGAAGGAATTCTATTAATTTTATAACAAAAAGACAGAGCGAAGCGATTCCACAAATATTCAATATTCAATATTCAATATTCAATTTTGACTATGGCATGTACAGTCGTTTATTGGCCAAAATTAGAACCAGGCCCAATTATAGCAAATGGCTATATTTATTAATCTATTTAAAAAAATTTTTCAGTCTGTTGCCGGCAGAGAAAGATCTGTCAGCATAGCTCTTGCTGGCAAGTGGACTCTTTATTTTATAGTAATCGGCATAATTGCAGGCCTCGGCTCAATTATTTTTCATTATCTATGCCAGCTTGGAATTCATTATTTCATGGATTTTATGGCTGGTTATAGACCTCCGTTTCCTGCCGGTGAGCATCATACTCTACCACCAACAACAACCCCCTTTAATAAATGGATTCTGCTTTTTCTTCCCGCTTTTGGTGGAATTATTAGTGGCTGGCTTGTATATTCCTTTGCGCCTGAAGCAGAAGGACATGGAACAGATGCCGCTATTGATGCCTATCATAGAAAAGGCGGCTTTATGCGAGGCAGAGTTCCAATTATAAAGACCATAGCTTCGGCCATCACCCTTACAACAGGAGGTTCAGGGGGCAGGGAAGGCCCTATAGCTCAAATTGGGGCTGGATTTGGTTCATTTCTTGCGACAAAGTTGAAACTTTCCGACAGGGAGCGCAGGATAATGATGGCTGCCGGCGTAGGTGCAGGTGTAGGCAGTATTTTCAGGGCTCCTCTGGCAGGAGCACTTTTTGCTGCTGAAGTTCTATACAGAGATCCTGAATTTGAGTCAGAAGTTATTATACCTGCGGGGATTTCTTCTGTTGTTGCCTATTGCGTGTTCTGCCTGGTTTTTGGCTGGGGGTCTCTGTTTGAGTCGCCGGATTTTAAATTCCGCAATCCGCTGGAATTAGGGCCATATACCATTCTTGCCCTGGTGCTTGTAGGTATGGGCATTTTTTACATTAAATCATTTTACAGTGCAGTCAGATTTTTTAAAAAATTAAATGTTCCAAATCACATAAAACCAGCCATAGGGGGACTCTGTACAGGCATAATAGGCTTCTTTTTACCCCAGACACTGGCTTTTGGATACGGTTTTGCTCAGAAAGCGATTTATAATGAACTGACAATACCTTTTTTGCTCTTTCTTGCGGTCGGCAAAATTTTAACAACATCATTTTCTATTGGTTCAGGAGGGAGCGGGGGGGTTTTCGGGCCTTCAATTGTAATCGGTGGAGCAGTCGGCGGTGTGGTTGGAAAGGTTTTCAATCAAATTATGCCGGGTGTTGTAACCCAGCCCGGAGCTTTTGTAATTGTTGGCATGGCCGGCTTTTTTACGGCTGTTTCAAACACTCCGATTTCAACCATTATATTTGTAAGCGAGATGACCAATTCTTATCATCTGCTTTTGCCGAGCCTTCTCGTTTGCTCTGTGTCTTACCTCGCAGCGCAGAAATGGACTATTTATGAAAAACAGGTAAAACGCAAGATAGATTCTCCTGCACATGCGGGAGATTTTTTTGTAGATATTTTACAGGCAATTAAGGTGAAGGATCTAATGCACCTTGTGAAAAAGGTAAGCCTTATCTCTCAGGACATGCCTTTCTTGGATTTTAAGGAGTTTTTTTCAAAGACAAAGCAGCATTATTTTCCTGTTATGGACAAGGATGAAAGACTTGTAGGAATATTTTCCAGTACTGATATCAGGGAAGTTATCTTTTCACAGGAGATTGAGCACCTTGTTATAATGCAGGATATTGCGATATCAGATATAATTGTAGCCACACCTTCAGAAGATCTAAACTCTGTACTTAGAAAGTTTACCATAAAAAATATAGACAGCCTTCCTGTGGTTAAAGATGATGATCACGGTATTCTTGTCGGAATGCTGAACAGGAGAGAAGTAATTTCTTTTTACAATGAGCAGATACAGAAGATAAAGAACGAGGCAGAAAAAAACAGCTAATATTGTAACACTTTAGCGCTGTTAAATATTATTTTTTTGACAGGATTTAAATTATCGGTAGCCGTTCACGGCTTGAAACTTGAAATTGGAAAGTAGAAATTGGGGAGAACAGTACAAAAACATGAAGGCCAAATTTCAAAATTCTATTTTCGACGTTCCATGAACGTTTACTTAATATTTAACGTGCATTAAAAAAAGACCATGTGGAGGTGCTGTAGCGCCGGCTTTGTTGCGGTTTTTTGAAATAAGTATTTGCTTGAAGTCATCAGGTGTGATTTTACCAAGCCCTACATCTACAAGAGTACCAACGATATTGCGTACCATATGCTTTAAAAAACCATCTGCTTCTATTTCAAAGTAAAGACAGCTTATATCTTTTTGCTCGATCGTTGCATTCAAAATGTTCCTTGTAGTATGTGATCTTGGGCTTCCCGTTCCTTCAAATGCCTTGAAATCATGTAGACCTATTATATGAGAAATTGATGATCTCATAGCATTCGAATCAAGTTTTTTTCGAATAAACCACACATACTGCCTGCCGATGGCAGCAGGTGTATGGCAATTTAATATCCTGTAGCTGTAAATTTTGCTTTTTGCGTCATATCGGGCATGAAACTTTTCATCAACTTCCTTACATTCCTTTATTACAATATCATCCGGCAGGAGGCTGTTTAACCCTTTATAAAATGTTTCCGGCAACAGGGCTGTATTGCAATTAAAGTTAGCTGCCTGGCCAAAGGCGTGGACTCCAGCATCAGTTCTGCCGGAGCCTGTCAGGCTAACTTTATTGCCCGTCATTTTCATCAAAGCCTTTTCAATTTCTCCCTGAATCGTACTCAGATTTTTCTGTCTCTGCCAGCCATGATAGGAGCTGCCGTCATATTCTATTGTAATTTTGAAGTTTTTAGGCATTGCGTGTTATTCTACGAGTCTCTTTCGAAGAAGTCCTTTGAATGGCACATCAAGAAGTTTTATCAGGGGGATAGATTTATTAAAGCTTAATTTATAACTCAAGTTTCGCAACCACTAATTCCTATGAACCTGCACTTTAAAGCTTTTGTTGCATAGGGGGGGTGCGAAACTTGAGTTATAACCTGTCACAACGTGTATTCGCGAGCTGTTCTTCAAAAATATCATCCATCAAATCAGCAAATTTTTTTATAGGGTACTCGGTACTGCAGAACTTGCAGAAAAGGTAAGCACGCCGTCACGATTTTTTTAGAATCAGTTTTTTACCGCAAGTTAAGCAAATAGCAAAATGTTTTTCTTCCACTTTTTTACGACTCCTTAAGCTCAAAATATCGTTAACAATATTAATTTACAGTAAAATTCTATTGAAGTCAAACGCCGAAATATATATTGTAAAAAAAGATAGTTTGCGTTTATTATAAATCATGGACCGGGGATCAGGGGTTTCAGGAAACTTTTTTTAGAGGAATTTCATATATGGAAAATTTAATTTGTCCGGGTTTTATGGCGGCAGGAGTAGCTTCCGGTCTTAAAAAGTCTGGCGGAAAGGATTTAGCCATTATTTTTTCAAAGATTCCTGCAAAAGCTGCGGGAGTTTTTACCAGCAATAAAGTTAAGGCAGCACCAGTGATACTTGATATGGAACGCATTCAATCGGGCAGATGTCAGGCAGTAATAGTAAACAGCGGAAACGCTAACTGCTGTACGGGCGATAAAGGATTGGATGATGCAAAAACCATGGCAAGATATGCGGCCTCGGGCCTCGGAATCTCTGAAGATCTGGTTCTTGTGTGTTCAACAGGAGTTATTGGGGAGCCATTGCCGATTGACAAGATACAGCAAGCGATTCCAGGCCTTATCGACTCTTTAAGACCAGAAGGAGTTTATGATCTTGCAAGAGCTATAATGACGACAGATACTGTTCCAAAGACTATTTCAAGGCAGGGTAAAATAGACGGTAAAACCTTTACGGTAATCGGCGTTGCTAAGGGTTCCGGCATGATATGCCCTGACATGGCAACCATGTTATGTTTTATCTGCACTGATATTGATGCTGACCATGAATTGCTTAAGAATCTTCTTTATAACTCGACTCAGCGATCCTTTAATCGAATAACCATAGATGGTGATACAAGTACTAATGATACAGTTATTATCATGGCAAATGGTCTTTCAAGTGCAGTTATTAAAGGTGTTGAGCGTATAGATTATTTCCAGAATTTACTAGATGACGTACTTATCGATCTTGCAAAACAGATAGTTAGAGATGGCGAGGGGGCAACAAAATTTATTGAGATATATGTTAAGGGCGCTTTATCGGATAATGATGCGCATAAAATAGCCAATACTGTTGCAAATTCAAATCTTGTTAAAACAGCACTTTTTGGCGAGGATGCCAACTGGGGAAGAATTATTGCTGCGGCTGGAAGGGCGGATGCCCCTCTTGAGGAGGGTAAGATAAATATATTGTTTGATGATGTTTTGATGGTAAAAAACGGTATGGGATGCGGGAAGGCTGTTGAAGCTGAAGCAACGAAGGTTCTTATGAAGCCTGAGCTGCGTATATCTATTGACTTAAACATGGGTAAAGGATGTGCATCTGTATTTACGTGCGATTTTTCTGTTGAGTATGTTAAGATTAATGCAGACTACAGATCGTAGTTCCCTGTTCCTAAATGGCCCTTTTTCACAATCTCAGTGTCAATCGTCAGGATTGCTTGTGCGAAGTACTAAGAGTACGTCTCCGCACAATCCTTTGATTTCCTTGACCTTGCAAAAAATTGCTCATTTATGAACAGGAAACTAAATAATATAAAAATAATAGGCAACTCGAATTATGCCTTTAATGCGACTTCAAAAGTTTCTTTCATCTGCAGGATTTTGCTCGAGGAGAAAAGCAGAGGAATATATTAAGGATGGGCATGTCAAGGTTAATGGAGAGGTGGTTTCTGTACTCGGGACAAAAATTGATCCGGAAACAGACCGTGTCGAAGTAAAGGGTAAGCTCGTTGAAGCAAAACATGATCTTATTTATATAGCCCTGAACAAGCCGCGAGGTTATGTTGCGAGTTGCAGCCAGAAAGGCGATAAGATAGTACTTGATCTAATAAATATTCAAGATCGTGTATATCCTGTCGGCAGGCTTGACAAGGATTCTACCGGCCTTCTGCTTCTTACAAATGATGGTGAGCTTCATCTCAGGCTGTCACATCCTTCCTTTGATCATGAAAAAGAATATGAGGTTGTTGTAGTTACGCCGATTTCAGATGGCGCTCTTAGAAAAATGGCCCAAGGCATGCCTATGATGGGTACGAAAACCAGACCCGCTGATGTTAAAAGAATTTCAGCGAAGGTTTTTTCCATCATACTTAAAGAAGGTAAAAACAAGCAGATAAGACGTATGGTCAGGAAGATGGGGAATAATGTTGTTCGACTTAAGAGAATAAGGATTTCAAATATAAAACTTGGGAATCTGCCTGAAGGGAGCTGGCGCTATCTGACGGAAGAAGAGAAACAAGAACTTTTGTAACATAAAACTTGATAGTATAGGAATTTCCATTTTTTGGTTAATGAATTCGGTATGATAAGACAGATGAGTAAAAAGTGCCTAAAGTGAGCTAAAGTGCCTAAAATGCCTAAAATGCCTAAAGTTCCCGCCTGCCTCGCCTGAGCAAGTCAACGAAAGGACGAAGGGCATTGAGTAGTGCTCGCGATGGCGGGCAGGGTGGTACGCCTTCGGCGTGCTATAGATATTCAGGTCTTGATTATAACTTCAGTCGGAAATAAAGTAAGCAAAGTTGTATGCTAAAAAAGTTAAAATTGGCAGCGCCGAAGGCGCATTCCTTAACTTTAGGCACTTTAATATACTTTAGCTCACTTTAGGCACTTATGTCCACACCGAAGGTGCAGCTAAGTTCATGGAGAACAATATATGGTAACATTTGAATCTTTAATTTCACGTAAGAGTAAAGTCGCCGTTGTTGGTCTGGGATATGTCGGGCTTCCCCTGGCTGTTCATCTTTCAAAACACTTTGAAGTAGTTGGCTATGATCTGAAGTCTGATAGAATTAAAGAACTTGAATCAGGCCGTGATCGAACACTGGAGGTCTCTGCAGAAGATTTGAGTAAGGCTAAAATATTTTTCACCAGCGATCCGAAAGATCTGTCTTCATGTAGCCTGATTATTGTTGCCGTGCCTACACCGATTGACGAACATAGAATTCCGGATTTAGGACCTTTGATTGGAGCTTCAAAAGAAGTTGGGGAAAATATGGTTAAAGGAGCATGCGTTGTGTTTGAATCCACGGTTTATCCCGGCGCTACGGAAGAAGTCTGTGTCCCTATCCTGGAGCGGGAATCAGGGTTTATACTGGGAAGAGATTTTACAGTTGGTTATTCTCCGGAAAGAATAAATCCCGGCGACAAGGAGCATACTCTTGAAAGTATAGTTAAGGTGGTTTCAGGATCGGATGAAGAAACAGCGGATCTTTTGTCTGAGGTCTATAGTACGGTGGTAAAGGCTGGGATTCACAGGGTTTCTTCTATAAAAGTAGCAGAGGCAGCCAAAGTTATTGAAAATACGCAGAGAGATTTAAACATAGCACTTATGAATGAACTTTCCATGATTTTTCATAAAATTGGAATAGATACATTAGAAGTTCTTAAGGCCGCGGGAACAAAATGGAACTTTCTTCCTTTCAGGCCAGGTCTGGTCGGTGGACACTGCATAGGAGTTGATCCATATTATTTGACTTTCAAGGCCGAATATTTAGGGTACCGTCCTGAAATCATATTAGCGGGTAGAAGAATTAATGATAATATGGGTAAATATGTCGCAGAACAGACAGTTAAATTGCTAATCAGAGCGGGCAAGCAGGTGCGTGGTGCAAAAATTGCGATACTGGGGCTTACCTTCAAGGAAGATGTGCCTGATTTGAGAAATACAAAGGTAGTTACAATCATAAATGAGCTTAAGGACTACGGGGTGGAAGTTTGTGTGCACGACCCGCTGGCAGAAGCAAGCGAAGCCAAAGCATATTACAACCTTGAACTGCAGGAGGATATTCAAAGGCTTGCAGGGGTTGATGGAGTTATTGTTGCCGTTATTCATAAATTATACAGGGAGATCGGTCTTTCAAAAATTGCGGGTTTATGCACGAATGGGGTGCCGCTTGTAATGGATTTAAAGGGCGCCTTCAGCATTGCTGAGGCAAAGAAACTTGGTATTACATATTGGAGACTGTAAAAATTTGTAACTACTCAGGTTCACAGTTCCAGGGTTCACGGTTCAAGGTTAGAGAACGATGAAAATTGAACGTTTTGAGGATATTGAGGCTTGGCAACTGGCACGTGAATTCATCAACTATCTCAAAAAATATGAAAAGCGCAAAGTAGCCAACCGTGAACCGTGAACCTGACAACCCGAGTAGTTTTTATATAGGAGGTTTATGTGTCTATACTGTTTGAAGCCACAGAAATTAATGGAATGACCATTAAGAACAGGTTTGTCCGTTCAGCGACCTGGTCAGGCATGGCAGGAGATGACGGATCATGTACACCAAAGCTTATAGAATTGCTGGTTAAGCTTGCAGAGGGAGGGGTTGGTTTAATCATCTCAGGACATACATATGTTTGCAAGAAGGGGCAGGCAAGTCCATGGCAGTTAGGTATTTACAAAGACGAGCTTGTCCATGGCCTGCAAGAGATGACGGATGCTGTCCATGAAAAAGGGGGGAAAATCATGGTTCAGCTTGCACATGCAGGTATGTTTGCAAATCCTAAGCTAACAGGAGAAACACCTGTTGCTCCATCGGCTTTAAGCGGTTTTACTGAACATATTTCAAAGGAGATGGATTTCAATGATATAGAGGAACTGGTTAAAGGTTTTGGCGAGGCTGCTTTGCGAGGGAAAAATGCGGGTTTTGATGGGATACAGATACATGCAGCTCACGGTTATCTGATAAGCCAGTTTCTTTCACCGGTTTTCAATAAAAGGAAAGATCAATATGGAGGCAGCATAGCAAACAGGGCGTATATCCTTATTGAGATATTAAGAAGTATAAGAAAGAAAGTTGGTAAAAACTATCCATTGCTAATAAAAATGAACTCAAGGGATTTCCTGGAAGGAGGCCTTGAACTCGAAGAATCAATAAAAGTGGGGGCAATGCTTAAAGAAGAGGGTATAGATGCGATAGAAATCAGCGGTGGAACTGCTGTTTCGGGGAAGCTGAGTCCTGTTAGAACAGGCATCTTATCCGAAGAGGATGAGGCCTACTTTAAAGATGCAGCACGTGCTTTTAAGGAGAGTATCGATATCCCGCTAATTCTTGTGGGTGGAATCAGGTCTTATGGTGTTGCAAAAGATTTAGTTGAGGGTAATATTGCAGACTATATTTCCATGAGCAGGCCATTCATAAGAGAACCCGATTTAATTAACCGATGGAAGTCAGGGAGTCAGGATAAGGCGAACTGCCTTTCCGACAGCAAGTGCTTTGCTCCTGCCATGAGCGGAAAAGGTGTATATTGCGTGGTTGAAAAAAGACTGCGTGATAAAAAAACCTAATCTCAAAGGCTCCCCTCTAAGAAATCTTATTTCTTGTTTAATATCTCCTTTATTTTTCCTGACAGATCATTTAGACTAAAAGGCTTCTGTATAAAACCATCACAGCCGCGGTTCAATATAGCAGTCGCCTCGCCATCAATGCTGTAGCCGCTTGAAAGAAGTACCTTTATATCCTGGTTCATTTCCTTCATTCGGTTATAGACTTCGCTACCGCTCATATTAGGCATAATCATATCTAAAAGCACTATATCTATCTCATCCTGATTTTTTCTGTAAAGTTCTATAGCCTTTTTCCCGTCGTTAGCTAAAAAGACTTTGTAGCCTATGTTCTCCAGCAATTCCTTGCATACTTCTTGAATAACTTCTTCATCATCTACCAGGAGGACAGTTCCGGTACCATTAATGAGTTTATCAGAAGTTTTAGTAACTTTCCGGACCTTTTTTTTAGATGCAGGCAGATAAATCCTGAAGGTGGTCCCGTGTTGCTTGATAGATTTAACATCAATATATCCGCCATGAGCCTTTATAATACCGTAAACAGATGCAAGCCCCAGACCGGTGCCTCTTCCCATCTTTTTTGTTGTAAAGAAAGGGTCAAATATCCGTTCCATAGTGTTTTTGTCCATACCTTCGCCTGTGTCTGTGACAGTCAGCATGACATAGCTACCTGCCTTTGGATCATAAAGCGCACCTTTTATATCCTTATCTTTAACATTCATGGTTTCTAAAATAAGCTCTCCGCCACTCGGCATGGCATCTGCGGCATTTACAAAGAGATTTAACAGAACTTGCTCGATTTGTCCCTGGTCAGCCTCTATTGCAAGTAAGTCTTCGGCAAGTTTTTGATGAATCACGATTTCCTTCCTTGTCATACCAAAAGTATAAGAAATCTCTTCAACTATCTTGTTAAGACTAATCGGCCTTACCTCATATTTACCCTTTCTGGCATAACCAAGAAGCTGACTTGTTAGCTTCACACCGCTTTGAATCTGTTTTTCAATGCTTTTCAGTCTGTTATAATGTGGATGTGAAGAATCAATGTCTTCAAACATCAAAGATGTGTTGCCCTGGATACCCATGAGGAGATTGTTAAAGTCATGTGCAATACCTCCGGCTAAGGTGCCGATGGCCTCCATTTTTTGGGCCATTTGTAATTGGGCTTCAATTTGCTTGGTTTTTCCCTCCGCTTGCTTGCGTTCTTCTATTTCCTGCTTCAGTTGATTATTGGCTTTGTTAAGTTGGGAAGTTTGCTCATCAATTGTTTGTTTGAGTTTGTTGCGATATTCAAACAAAAAATCCGTAATAGCCGCTTGAAGTACTACACCAATAAAGGCATCGCCATTAAATACCGGCAATACATAATTTTGGCTCTCCTTCATTATTGCTAAAACCGATTCAATGTCCTGCTCACAATCTATACGAGGTTTTTCATGCAGACAATCGATTACCAATCTGTGCGGAGATTCAATGATGTCAAAAGGCGTGAGAATCCCAATGAATGAGCCTTCATCCATTACGACCAGAAATGAATTGCCTCTGAGACACTTCTCAACAGAGTCAATCCCGGCATACGCATCTGTAGTTTCAAACGTTTTTTGAATATGATGCTTTATTTTCATGATGACTGGTCGAATGGCTCCTCTATATTATCAAAATAGATCTTTACGTTAAAAACTATCTTTACAATTTCACCATTTGTAATAAAAGGAAAAACCTTTTCCTTCAGTATGCCGATGATTTTATCAACCGGCATACGTTTAAGAATTCGTTTGCTTACCAGCATTGCCTGGACCACATCATTATCAAGCTCAACAAGTTCAAAACCTTCCGGCGATAACAGATCTAAACATTTTATAATACCCATCTTACCATGCGGACATCTTCTTCCCAGAAGAAGTATATCCTCAAATGGCGGTAATTGTACCCCCTCAAAATTTAGTGATACTGAATATCTTGCACCCTCATTCATAGAGCACCTCCTGTAATATCATTGTCTTAAGTCAGGTTTGAACGTCAGCATGAGATAATTTTCTTACAGCAAAAGTTTTCCTTTTTTAAGCATATAACTGTTAATAATTTTTGCAATAAATAACAAAAAATAGATTAAGTCAAGAAATATAGATGAATTCAGTTAGTTATCTACTTAAAGTATAAAAGGAAAAGAAGACTGTTCATATTAATGGCTGCCACCATGAAAAGGTAAAGAAATAAGAAGAAATAATGGGTGACCCCCTATTTTTCCTCAAAATGACAGATTCAGTATGGATATCATAACATCATTAAATTGCTAAATATTACATATAGATAGCAGATATCGCCCGACGTCGAACCTATTTTGGGTTCTGGGCGATCTCTATATGTTGTGGAAAGTTCCGAAGGCAAAAAGAGGGGAATGAAATCGATATTCTGCGATTTTTAAATGAGCGCCTCCGGTCAACCATGATAGCCGAAGTTCGCATTAAAGAAAAATTCACCCGATCTGCAGCCTGCTGGATTGATTTTGGCCTTAAGATAGAGGATGATACGGCAAGGGATGAAGTCCCAAAGCAGTTAGTACCATGATTAAAGTAGGAAAATATTTTAGATTACTGACTTAAGCAGTTATTTTGTAATCGAAAAATCGAGTTTGTAGTTCTTGAAGATTTCGTCGATGTAATCATCGCTTAGATCTTCAACTCCAATGCGCGAGGTGTAGGTCGAAAACCGTACGGGAATAGCCTCTTTCCAACTCGATCGAATTCTAGCGATTCGATTTTTTTTCAATTGGTTTATCAACTCTGTAGTTACTTTTCGAGTTTCTGTTATCTGAAAGTCGATAACAGAGTGTTGTATAAAGGAAGGAATAGGCGGGAGGTAGAAATATCGTGGAAATATACCGCCATTAAAAAACCTTTTTAATGTCGTGTGGAAGTCGTTGTAAGTAATTTCATCTAGTGTTTCCTCACCTTTTCGCTGGTTTTTGGTGATCTTAAGCTGCGACATAATATTGTATAAAATTTCGTCAAAGGTATCAATTCCCACAAATAAAAGATACTTTGCCTTGGGTTTGTTCCTGCCTTCTTGATTCGCTAAATCGCACTCGGGTGTAAGCAAAACCGCAGGTCTTTTGCTGCCATCACAGGCAAAATCGATTGTCTGGAAAACGTCACATTGGTTCAACAGAGGGCCCGAAATATCGAAGTTATATATCATTACTCTTTGATGCGGATTGCCGTTCTTATCTCCTCATTTCTGACATAGTCAGCTTGAAATGTATTGAGTCCTTTTATACGCAACGAAGGTGTAGGTTGCACCTCACATGTGGACTCATGATTTTGTCCTGCCAACTGGTAGTCAGAGTGAATATAGTGACTTCTATTTATCCTAAAATTAGTGAAATTAATCTTCATTTTTGGGCCTCCATTCGTTTATTGACCGATCTACTTTGCCGTTTCGGTGAAATACATATTTCGTCTGAAATGAATATCTATGATTTGGTGTTTCGATGAAAGCGCGATCATAGACTCTTTCCAGAGTGGCAGAACCATCGGGGATATCGATTACGATTTCGTGTTCATGCTCTGCAAGCATGAGTTTGTATTTTGCCATAAGGGCATCAAGCAGTTGATTCGTTTCAGGGTCTGCCTTTTCAACAGGAAGACCTATTTCTATGGCTTCTGCTCTTGAGATCCAATAATTGTGGGAGGGAATATCCTCTGTAAGTTTCTTAATTATCAATGCTTTTCTGGTTTCATCGATGGAATTAGCCTTTATGATCCTATCAGCAATAACTTGGATTAACGTTCTAACACGTTCTATTTGTCCAAGAAGAGCGGGATGGATTTTTTCCGTAAGGAACTTCAGTGCTTCGACTTTTTTTTCATCGGTTATTTGAAGCTTATCCAACAGCTTATAATAACCCGCCACATCTTCGACGCTAAAACGTAGGATAGGTTGGTTTTCTTTCTGCTCCGGATTGGGTAAGTTTATTTGCGGGTCAACTGGTGAAAGTGACGACAACGGGCTCATTACTATTTTGTTCGCACCGAGGGATAAAAGCGTGGCAGCACTATGAGCGTTTTCTGGTATATAAACACTAAAATTGTCGAAGAACTCACGGATTAGACTAACAATTGGCAAAGGGGCTTCAAGGATTCCACCGTTGCTACGAAGTACAAGATTCAAGGTGTCTTTTTTTTGGTTCTTTTTAAAGATCTCATAAAGGATTGGGATGATATCATGTGCAATTTGTGTCCCAAACAGATCCGGAGGATTCTTCCGGCCATATATAAGAGACATTGCAAGTTCATTATCGGATCTTTGTAGCCGTGTAAGCAATTCTCGTGTTGACATATTCCCCCCCTGTAAACAGAAAATTAACACTTTCCGCCTAAATATGCAAACTATAAGGATTATGCAAGCTAAAAATCATTATAACACATGTATAACACTCTAAAAATTCACAGTGCAAAATTACATGACAGCAATATCCCCACCCTATCCAAAGTGAGCATTGCTTGCCAAAATGCTGGGTCATATGAGGTCGAAATTAGGTGCAGATTGAAAATTTAAGTTTCAATATCATAGACAAGCTAAAACCACAAGATATTGATTTTTACGTGATGCTTTAACGGGGTTAGGCCGTTTTGCCATATCTTGCCAGTATGCAACTCAAGAATTCAATAATTCTCATGCAGATAGTGTTTGTATATCACAAATTTTAAAGCGTTTCAATTTATCACGGTGCGAAGCCGCTTTCTATGTGTTGTGGGGAGGAAGAGAGAAACTCCCCCTTACCCGATTATGTGTTTTTAATTTCATTCATTTTCAAACTTGCCCGTATTTTTCATCCGGAGTCAGAACGGCGGAAGCTGATTTCTTACTTCATTATCTTATCTCTCAATGACTGGTAAGAATCAATAACATCATATTTAATATCCGCATGCCCCAAAGCATCAAAATGTTTTTTGGCATAACTGATTTTCTTCTGTTCGATCTCTTTCAGCTGCAGCGTTT
Source organism: Desulfobacteraceae bacterium (assembly GCA_013792055.1). Lineage (GTDB taxonomy): Bacteria > Desulfobacterota > Desulfobacteria > Desulfobacterales > ETH-SRB1 > B13-G4. The sequence goes on along the minus strand of VMSQ01000273.1, from coordinate 17,208 downwards.
CCATACTTCCCTTAGTTTCAGCAATGAAATACACATACTTAAATTTGTCGGTATTAAAAACTATTGCCCAGTCAGGAGAATAATTGCCGAGTGGAGTTGGTATTTGAAAACCTTTTTGACCTTTTGGTAATTTTGCATAAACGAGAACTTCTTCACATTCAAGATCAGAGGCGAATTTTCTCTCAATATCAGAATCAGTTTTTACATAATCATGCACATGTTTTTTGACTTCCAGAATGTTCTTGGCAAGGGAGCCCTTGAAGTTATTTATGGTAAAAATGCTGTCATCATAAGTCTTATCTGTTTTTGAATAAACAATGTTGTTTATAAGCATCGCTGCTTTTTCACTGTTTATAATTCGTGCGACACCCTGTATGAAACTCTCCGGATTAACTCTGAAGTTATGAAAAGTATCCTGCCGTAAATCCTTCAATATTTTAACGATTGTTTTTCTGGTAAGGTTTGTCTCTTTCGCAATTTCAGCCACTAAGTCATACTTCAAAGAACCAAGAAGAGACGCTGCCCTTTCTGTTATGCTTTTCTCCTTTCTCATGCTTTCACCGGCTTTAAGTGTCGCCTCATCAATTTTGTCCTGTTGTTGGCCGGAAGTTATGTTTATCAAAATCTTTTTTACCGTCAGATTGTTATCAATTGCTTTTATACATTTCACTATAAGTTCTTGACTGGCAAAATCTACTTCATACACGGTCTTTACTTTAATTTTTTTCCATAAATCCTGAAACTCTTTTCTATCAAAATTATCATTCGGCTTTAAAACAGGTTCATCAATGTTATTGGCGCTTTCATCTTCAGCGGCTGTAAAATTTGCTGTTGTGTAGATATTCTGCATCAGTTCTGCGACACAGCCTTCAAACCCCTTTAATTTTTCGGGAACTTCGTATGTTTTGCTTTCTATGGCTTTGATTAAGACATCTGTAATCTGGTAATTATTATCAATATATCCTTTAGTTTTCATATCAAAGATCAAATCCATTGAACTCTGATTATCAAAGGTGAACTTCTCGCCCTTTTCATTTTTTAAAACACGGTTATTCAATACATCAATTGTAAGATTGACCGGTCTTTCGGATAGTGACGCTACAATTTCATTCTGAAGAGCCTTAGCAAAAGAATCATAGGATTCGCTGGCAACCACAGTTAATTTGTTTATATCAAAAAAGTCACTTTCCAGAACAGAAGTGTCCATGCGGTCACCATTGGAATTTACACAAATACGCAAACCTCGTCCTATTTCCTGTCTTTTGCTGATTTCTGACTGACTGTGTTTCAAAGTGCATATCTGGAACACATTGGGATTGTCCCAGCCTTCCCGCAGTGCAGAATGAGAAAAAATAAAGCGGGTTGGTTCGCTCAGGCTTAAAAGCGTTTCTTTATTTTTCATAATAAGATCATACGCACTTACATCATTACTGATGCCGCCCTCATTTTTATTTTCTTTTGAATTGACAAATTTCCCTTTTTTATCAATTGAGAAATAACCTTTGTGAATCTCTTCCACTGCAAATCGGTGCAAATAGTCATTGTAATCTGTTTCAAACAAATTTAACTGGCTGATTGCCCGCTTATACTCCTCTTCAAATACTTTTGCGTAGTCGCCTTTCTGCTGATTATTGTTATTGTCATACAGCCGGTATTTTGCCACCTCATCAATAAAAAAGAGGGATAAAACCTTTATACCTTTTGTAAACATCATCCGCTCTTTTTCAATGTGGGATTTTACGGTCTCCCGAATCTGTATTCGGCGGACATGTTCTTCATCCACATCTCCGGTTGTTTGCCCGACTGTTAATTTGACGCCATTAGTAAAGGAAACTCTGTTGGTTAATCCGTTAATCTCTTTTACAATAAAGCCTTTATACTGTTTGAGTTCGTTTGAGAGAACAAACAAATCATCCTTTTCTTTTACTTGTCTGATTTTTTTCTGAATGCCGTTGATCTGTTTGACCTCAAGCTCCAAATAGGCAACGGGGTACTTGCTGGTACTAATCTGTATTCTATCGAGAAAGAGATAACTGTTAGTACCGGAGTTACCAACGACTTCAATCCCTTTTACACTTATTTTTTTAACCAGCTTCTGGTTATAGGCATCAATGGCATCAAGGCGGTAGATTTTATTGAATTCTTTTTTGTGCGTAGCCGAATATCGCAATGTAAAAAGCTGATTAAATACCTTGTTGGTAAATATCTTTTCAGCCTTTTCGCCGAAGCGTTGCGGTTCGTCAATGATTAAAATCGGGCGGGCTCTCTTAATGATATCTATTGGTCGTTCACTTTGCAGAGAGTCAAGTTTTTGATAAATTTTTCGTGCAACCTCAGATCTTATTGATTTAATATCTTGATCTGGTTCTTTTACATTAAACGCCTGATAGTTCATAATGATAACTTCGATATTGGAAGTGTCCGCAAAGCTTTTAATGTTTATTAAATTGGATTTATTGTTGGTGTTGTAAATCGAAAACCGGATTTTTTTACCGTATATTTCCTGAAAATGCTCCGCAGTATTTTCAAGGGATTTGTGCACGCCTTCACGGATAGCCACGGAAGGCACCATGATAATAAACTTGTTCCAGCCGTAATGCTTGCTGAATTCATACATTGTTTTGGTATAGACATAGGTTTTTCCTGTTCCGGTTTCCATCTCAATGGTAAAATTCAACCCGTCCAAACGGCTGATTGTTTTTAATCCTTGTTCTTTTTGCAAGGCTTGGACATTCTTTAAAATATCAGTATCGGTAATTTCCAGCTTTTTGTTGGAAAAAATCTCTTCCTTAAAAAGTTCTGTCCTGCCAATAACTTCTTTTCTAAATCCCTTGCCTTGTCCTTCGAAACAACGGACAGCGGCCATGGTGGCATCGGTCTGGTAGGGTTGCTGTTTGAATATCAGCTTCATAATTAAATCACCATTACTTTCGTTTCCGGCGACAGCCTTTTAAAACGTTCTTCCACATTGATGCGGTCTTTATCGTCTTTGAAGCTGGCATCTTTAAAGACTACTTTAAAAGGTTTCAGGTCTGCTATGGTATCGACAATTTTGAAGTCAATGTTCTTATCAAAGCAAGCGACAAGGGCATTGGTTTGGACGATAAAAACTGTGTTGCCGAGTATCTTCTTTATTTCAATGGGCAAGGTGAGTTCAAGGCCGAGATCGAGAATAACTTGCGTCAAAAGGTCTTCGGGGGTGCGGTCTTCTTTGATGTTGCTCAATAAATCACCAAGAGTCATTTGTTTTAACTTACTCGGGTGATAAAATACATCTTTCATGTTGGTGGAGTCGGTTTTGTAAACACGGAAGCCGATATCGAGCTTACTGGCATCAACAGGTTCTTCTCCGAGTTTTAACTGCCGATTTTTAGCTTCGAGTTCAGAGAGTATTTTCTTCCCTGCACGGCGGATGCGTTCTTTGCCGATTTCTGCGATGGTTTTGTAGCCAGCTTTGTAGGCTTCGCTTTTTTCGTCGGTTTTTTCGGGAAGTTGCACCATGATGAATTTGCGGTTACCGCCGTCTTCAGCGTTTTGCTGCATGACAGCGTGGGCGGTGGTGGCGGAGCCGGAAAAGAAGTCCATGATAATAGAATCTTTGTGGCAGCCCATAGAAATACACTCTCTTAAAAATGATGTGGGCTTCGGATAGTCAAGAAGTCTTTTGTCATCAAATATTTTTTTAAGCTCTAAGACCGCTTGCCTATTAGTGTACCCTTCCAGATATAGCGTTCCAAACGGCGAGCTTCTTTCAACAACATCTCCATCTGAATTGAAATATTGATATATTTTGTAGTACACTTTATATCCGACACCATCACGCGCTTCTATAAATGCGATCAAGTCAAGGGATACAGCTTTTCCATACCTCTCTTTTCCCCACACCCAACGATACCCATTATCACCATGAGAGCCTCCTGGGAATATTTCGATACCATCAGGTCCGATTATTGGGTAGTCGAGACTCGGGACATATCCCAACCCACCGTTTTCAAGCGGCTTTAGATAATATTTACCCCTCTCATGAATAAACTTATCTTCTTTTGTGTAATGTCCAAAATCAGTAATTAACTTACGGTTTGTGCCCGACTGGTCTTTTCCGTGATAGACCAAACAATACTCTTGATTAGATTGAACACTTCCAGAATCTTGTTTACCCCCTTCTATCGTTTTTCTGATAAGTTGTGCAATGAAATTTCCCTCCCCAAAAATCTCATCGCAAATCTTCCTCAAATTATGTACTTCATTATCATCAATACTGATAAAAATAACCCCATCATCCCTCAGCAAATCCCTCGCAACCACCAGTCTCTCATACATCATACTCAACCAATCGGAATGAAACCTGCCGTTGCTGTCGGTATTCCTGAATAACTTTCCGCCGTCTTCATCCTCAACACCCAGTTCTTCTTCATACTCTTCTTTGCCCTTTTTAAAGTCATCTTTATAGATAAAATCATTGCCCGTATTATAGGGCGGGTCAATGTCAATCATCTTCACTTTACCGAGATAACTCTCCTGCAAAATCTTCAGCACTTCAAAATTATCCCCTTCGATATACAAATTTTCGGTGGTATCAAAATTCACCGATTCTTCACGGCACGGTCTCAGGGTTTTGGTAATGGGCGTATTGGCTTTTAGAAGTGATGCCTTTTTCCCGGGCCAGTCCAGTCGGTAGCGTTCGTCATCGGCTTCAACAAGATTTTTGGATAACGCCTGTTTGAGCAGGTCAAAATCAACAGCTTTCCTAAGATTGCCTTTCTCATCTTTTGTTTCGGTAATTACATTGGGAAATAATGCGGCAATCTGTTCTATATTTTTATCGGTCAAGTCCGGTGTCTGCATTTTCAGTTTGTCCATTATTTCACTTCTCCTTTAGCCTTTTCTTTATTTCTGGTGCATCTAAATAATTCTCATTGGTACTTACAGATTTTCCTGTTTTCTTTTCCAATGCCTGTTTTGCATCTCCCGCAATTTTGCCGCCTTCACTGGCATCATTTTTAAGACTATTAAACCCATGAGTATTATTAACCTGTGTTATTTCTGTTGTTGCTCTTTCACCAAGCATAGAAAAAATAAGTTCAAGGTCTGTCATGTGATCTCGAAGTTTTCTCTTTTCAGATTTTTAAATTCTTTATATTCACCCGGGGTCATTCCAAATGTCGCTTTGCTGATCTCTGCCGTTAAAATCGCATATTCGATTTGGTCTTTTGCACCACGGTTTTTCCATTCATCAGTTAACTCTTCACGAATTGAAATTCCCCGCATTCGTTTTTCAATCCAGTCCTCACTGTATCCTTTTGCAATATAAAGAGCACGGGTTCTTTTAGTGGCCAACTCAGGATTTTCAATCTCCTGCACCCGTTCATAGCCAACTTTAGCGAGCCATCTTTTAAAAGGTTCTGCTTTTGCAGATGGAACAGACTGGATAAGCCTGAAAATGCCTTCCGTATGCCAGCAATACATTTTTTGTTTACCGCCCGCTGATTCTACTTCCAACATAAGGGGTGGTACAAGTTGTACCCCCCCTTGTTCGGTGAGGTTTTTTAACTCAGTGTCCCTTGATTTCATCCGCTTAAAATATTGCGCAGGATCTTTTGAATCGGTAAGGGCTGCAATGACATCATTTATAACGAACCACCATTCATTTTCATAAATGATTTTACGAATCTCTTTTTTCTGAAATAAGGCTATTTTATGGCTTTCCATTATATTCTCTCCAAAATGCTTGAATCAATCGTTTTCCCGGCGTTGGGAAAATGTTCTAAGTTTTTCATAATTTGTGATTCAAAATAATATCCAGCTCTTTTTTTCGTTCCAGCAAAACCTTATTTATCTCAACTTTGCGGTTAAACTGCTTTTCCTGCGAAATTTTACTCTCCAACCTGGCTATTTCAGCTTCCAATGCTTTTATTTTATTATCAACATCAACAATCTCTTGAAAACTGCTTTTCGTTTTCGCTTTGTTCCGGATAAAGGCTTTCACCAATTTCTGATAGACCCTTTCCAGATCAATACCAGTAAAATCAAAAAGCATATCTTCATTCCAGTTTGAAAAATAGTAGCTTTCAACACTGGTATTTTCTTTCAATGTTATTCCATACGCCACGCTCTTATTAAAAACAAAGCAATATAAAATCTGGTAAGGTATGGTTTTATCAATAACCTGCAGAACTTTCTTAGGGATTATCTGTTCTTTCAACTCAATTTCAAATATCTGTATCTCTGTAACTGTAGCTGTTTTGGTAATGCCGACAGTGCTTTCAGCAAGTTTATACTTCCAGGTGATTTTCTGTATTTTATCGACAAATTCTTTTTGAAGCTTTGAACTGAGCGTTGCCTTTTCGTAAAACTTGGTTTTTGCAATAAACTTGTTTACAAAAGCCTCTCGCGGTAATTTCAATTCATAATTCATAATTCATAATTCATAATTATTTCACCACCACAAAGGTTAAGAGCTCAAAATCTTCCAGACCTTTAATATTATTCATCAGGGCAGTGGTACCGCCTGCTGTAAAAAGACTGTCAACATCGCTTTCATCTTTGACATTGAGCACCGCTTCTATGGACTTATTGAGTAAACCGGAATACTTCGACATATTTTTGCCGTCATTGGTTTCATCATTAAAAAGATCATACACTTCTTTTATCGGTTCACTTTTTCCCTTGCACAAAGTGCGCAGGATATCCAGGGTGTTTTTAACATTCAAATGGTTGGAGAGAATTGAACCATCTGTTTTTATATATACCAGATAAAATGGATGCAATGGGTTGGTTTTGTCGATATTGACTTCATTATTAATATTCTTTAAAACAAAAACAACGCCTTCTTCAATGCCCCGTTCAGTATCCTTTTTGCATACCGTCTGCATGCCGTTTGCAACACTCTCAAGACTGCCATGCTCTTTGATATAATTCACCAGGTCCATTCGGAAATCATTTAAGCCAAGATCTGTTATGGATACTCCTGAACCCATATCTTCTATATCCACCACTTCTTCCTGCAGCTTTTCAAGCTGTTTTTTTCTGAAAACCAGGTCTGATGATTTATTGGTGAGCACATTATCTTCGCCGGAAGCAGTGGCATCCACCATAAACATTTTGCTTTCGACCCGGTTTTTCAAATTGATATAGTCATCAAGAGAAAGCTGCGGCCAGAAGTTAATGAGCTGAATATCTTTATTTATCGACCCGATTCTGTCTATTCGGCCAAACCGCTGGATAATGCGGACCGGATTCCAGTGAATATCATAATTAATGAGCGTATCGCAATCCTGCAGGTTTTGACCCTCTGATATACAGTCTGTTGCAATCAGAATATCGATTTCAGGGGCATCCTTTTTTCTGCGTTCTTTTGATCGGGGTGAAAAGTTTATAAGAAGGTTGTTAAAACGGTTGTCGATTTTTAGTGTATTCTGGTTGTTATCGGAACCGGTTATCTTTGCGGTTGCCAAGTTGTGCACTTGTTTATTATAGTCGGCAAGGTTCTGATAGAGATAATTCACCGTATCTGCAAAAGCACTGAAAATTAGAATTTTGCGGTTCCCCGGATTTATAGGAGCTTCTATTTTCTTTTTAATGAATTTCTTTAAATCCCGTAGCTTTGTGTCGTGTTCCGGCGTAACTTTTGCCATTTCTTTAAATATGGACTTTGCAATAAGTATATCTGCCTGCAAATCCTGTTTCCAGCCGGATGTGTTCATATCGACAAGGTTTACCTTAACTTTGCCGCCAACACTCATTTCATCACTCAGCCAGTCATCACTTTCTGCGTCTAAGTTAATATCATTCAGTTGGGTTGATTCGGCAAATCCTTGAGTGCCTGTCTTTTCAAAAGCCTCAATTTTTCCTATGGTGATTTCATTCTCTTTTATAAATTTACTCAGGGTGATTCTGAATGAATCGACAGAACTTTCCAGCCTCTTAAGCAAGTTTACCCGCATAAGGGTTTGCAGGCTTTTTTCCCGGTGTGACTGTTTAAAGCTTACTTTTTCACTGATGTTGGTGTCGTATAACTCGCTATAAAAGCTTCGTTTACTGTCCAGAATATATTCTGTAGGCGAATAGATGGCCAGGTTCAGCCTTGAGAGTTCCTTATAGAGTTCCGACATCTCAATAAAACCTGCAAGATCAGTAATATCCGCATGGTGTGTAATGGGTTTTAACCGATTAGGGAACTTGCCGATTTTATTGATGTCATAATATTTTTCGATATGTTTTCTGCTTCTGGCAATGGTAACGCTATCAAGCAGTTTAAAAAAATCAAAATTCGTATTGAGGCTGGCAAGCAGCGTCTGGCTGCTTCGTTCTTCTATCGGCAGTTTAGTCCAGTCATTAAAGATTTTCTGAGCATTGGATAAAATGTTTTCAACTGATTTTTCAGTACCCAGTTTTCCATCTGTCTTGCCGGTTTCTCCTTCCCATGCCAAAGCAATCTGGTTTTTAAAATCCGTAAATCTGTTATTGACAGGTGTTGCTGAAAGCATGAGGAGTTTTGTTTTAACACCAGCCTTCATGACATCGTTAAGCAGCTTTTGGTAGCGGGTCACTCTATCTTTGCGGGGGTCGTTGTTTCTGAAATTATGCGATTCATCAATGACCACCAGATCATAATTGCCCCAGTTTATTCGTGATAAATCTATTCCATTAGATATACCTTTTTCTCTTGATAAGTCTGTATGAAATAAGACATCATAATTTAAACGGTCTTTGACCAGTGGGTTGTCTTCATAGTTGTTTAAAAAAGTCTGCCAGTTATCTTCCAATTTTTTGGGACAGAGTACAAGTACCGTGCGGTTTCTTTCCTGATAATATTTTATGACGCCCAAAGCCGTGAATGTTTTGCCAAGTCCGACACTGTCAGCAAGTATACAGCCGTTATGCCGCTCCAATTTATTGATAATGCCCAGAACAGCATCACGCTGAAAGTCATAGAGCTTGTTCCAGATTATCGATTTTTTAAATCCCGTTTTTTCGTTCGCCAGTTCATCTTCTGAAATATCTTCAAGGAATTCATCGAAAATATTGTAGAGAGTGAGATAATAGATAAACTCCGGCGGGTTTTCTTTATAGAGATCAGCAATGTACCCAACAACTTCGTTCGTTACATTTTTTAATGTTTTCTCGTCATTCCAAATATCTTCAAAATTCTGCAAGTATCGCCTGGTTGTCTCATAGTCATCGGTTTTTATAATCTGATGCAGTATCGAGTTGTCCTTCTCATATCCAAACCCGGCACTGCTGAATTCATTGATGCCCATGTACACATAGCTGTTATCATTGTTTACGAGTGAAATATGCGGCTGTATGTATTTATTGTCGATATTTGTTTTGAATTCCACTTTCTGTTCAATCCATTTTTTGCACTCTTTCGCAATCGCTTTACCTTTAAGCTCATTTTTCAGGTTTATTTCAAACTCAGATCCGCTTATAGCCTTTTGCCTGAAATTGGCATGTATTTGAAACTGCTTTTGTTCTCTTTTGTTTTTGTCGAGTTCAATAAAAGTCGGGTCGGTAAAGATAAACCTCAGCTTATCAATCTTTTTCAGCTCATTTTTTAGCGATTCAAAACCGTATATAGAAAATATACTGGCAGCAACCTGAAGTTTGCTTTCTCTGTTGATACCCTTTTTAAAATCATCACCGACTTTGTCAGTCTTATTGTTGAAGATTTGAATCATCTTTCAGTATCCATTTTCCTCTTCGAAATCATTCTCCCTGCCCAAACACGGACGTTGGGCATTCTTAACGGGCAAGTTTTTATTGATTTCATAGATATAACATTGGGTTAACCTGCGAGGCGGCTTGTCCGCCAAGTAACGCTCTGGCTCTCCGGTAATTCCACCTATAACATATAGCGAAGTATCAAAATGTTGACCGGAAAGCCTTTCGGTTTTCTGATTTTGCTGTTCTTCAATCAATTTGATTACCTTTTTCTAACTGTATATTATAATAATTCTGAGATTAAACAGAAAGCCGGATAACCCCTTGAAGGCTAACCCGCCAGACGTTTTGAAGTTCAGATGTCTTGCCAGCGGAGCAACTCAAGAATCAAATAATGTTCTTATAGATTGCATTTGTATATCACAAATATTAAAGCGTTTCAAAATCTCAGTGGCTTTCCCGTTGATGCAATAACCTGATTTCTGCATTTCCAGCTTTTGACGAACATGGCCATGGGTTCTCAGCTCCAATACTTTTACAGCGTGCTTTAGAAAACATCACCCTGGTGCAGCCGTTTCAGGAAATCCTCCAGGGATAGAACGTCTATGCCGTCAAAATGATACGCTCTTTTGCCCATGTAAATACCGATCATCCTGTCTACATGGATACGGTCAGAGCTGCTCAGCGAACGCATGGGGCGTTCCCATTTCCTGTCCCATTTTTCCGCCATTTTCACTTCCAGACAAACAATGTGAGCATTAGAGGATGCTTGCCGTTTCCGGATTTCAATCACAAAATCGATTTCCACCCCGCTGCCTGTCCGATAGAAGGATATCGGCCGGTTCTTGTTTTGGGTAAGATTATAGACTCTTAATTCGTGGTAAATCATGTTTTCAAGTGCCGTACCTTTCCAAAGCCTGTCAACGGGCTCGAAAACAAGACCCGCCGCTGCTCTTGCAACGCCAGGGTCAAACCAGTAAAACTTTGGATGCGTTTGTTCTCTAACCTTCACATTCGGCCGATAGGCTGGAAGGAAGTGTCCAAGAAGTGTATCCTCCAGAATGGAAAAATACACATCCACACTGCTTCGTGGTACTGCGGCCTCCCGGGCAATGTTCTGAGCGTTTACCAATTGACCGTTTAGTTGCCCGGCAATGCTCAAAAAGCGCAAAAATGGGGGAAGACTCCTGACAATGCCTTCCTCTTTGATTTCCTCTTTAATGTAAGTATTAACATAGGAATTCAGAATATCGGGTGCGTTTTTCCGGTCAAGTTGAACATATGGTAGAAATCCCCATTGGAGTGAAAATTCAGCATCAAAGGCATCACCAAGTTCTTTGTATGAAAAGGCATCAAGATTACGGGTAATGGCCCGCCCACCGAGGAGATTGACTCCGGCACGACGCAATTTTCTTGCTGACGAACCGCATAACGCGAACCTCCATCCCTTCGTTTCCATCAGGCGATGAACTTCATCAAGGAGGCCGGGTATTTTTTGAATCTCGTCAATAACAACCCATGAATTCTCCTGAAGATCTCCGACCATTGCTTCTATGTTGCCTGGCTTTTGAGAAAGTTCCAGATACAAAGAGGAATCAAGCAGGTCAAAATAGGATGCATCAGGCAGAACTTCTCTTAGCCAGGTGGTTTTCCCAACACCACGTGGGCCGAAAAGGAAAAAAGAACGGTCGGGAAGTCTAAGCAATCGTGTTATGTGAAATTTTTTCATAACGCAATTATACAACTATTTTGTAAAATTGCAATGCAATATTACAAAATGAATACGAAATTGAACAAGCCTATAATTGATTTTGGGTATAATCTATCGATCGATCATGGATTAAAAATGGGACGCCCTTTAGTTTTACAGTTTACAGATAGCTATTATTGGGATTAAAAATGGGACGCCCTTTAGTTTTACAGTTTACAGATAGCTATTATTGTGCTATCAGTCCTATGCCAAGAAAATCTAGAATAGATGCACCAGGTGCTTTACATCACATAATAGTAAGAGGAATTGATCAGTCAGAAATTTTTAATGATAACGTTGATCGCAATAATTTTATAGATCGGCTCGGTAGAATCATTCAGGAAACCAAAACCCGATGTTTTGCCTGGAGCCTTATTCCTAATCATTTCCATTTGCTGCTAAAAACCGGTCAGGTTCCCATTGCTACAGTGATGCGACGGTTGCTGACAGGATATGCTGTTTCCTACAACAGAAGGCACCACCGTCATGGGCATCTTTTCCAAAACCGGTATAAATCCATTTTGTGTCAGGAAGATGCTTATCTTTTGGAACTTGTGCGGTATATTCATCTAAATCCGATACGTGCCAACATTGTTAAAGATATTACAGCATTAGACAAATACCCATATACCGGTCATACAGTTATCATGGGAAAAGTTAAAAACGACTGGCAGGATATTGAATGGGTATTAAAACTTTACGATGATAGTTTATGGGTTGCCCGTCGAAAATACCGGGCGTTTATTCAAAAAGGTGTTTCCCAGGGACGACATACTGATTTAACTGGCGGTGGTCTAATTCGAAGCCACGGGGGTTGGGCCGCTGTTAAAGAACAAATAGAGAAAAAGCATGGGTTGCTTGCCAAAGGATATGATCTTGATAAAATTGCTTTAAAGGTGTCTGCTCAAATGCAGCTTAAACCATCTGAGATCTGGGCACAAGGCAAAGAACGAAAACGGGTTAATGCACGAAGTTTATTATGTTACTGGGCTGTAAGAGATCTTGGCATAAGCATGGCTGAATTATCAAGACATTTGAAACTTTCATTATCAGGGGTAAGTTTGTCTGTAAAGCGAGGAGAAAAGATGGCAAAAGATAATGGCTATAAGCTTGTAGATCTTTAAACTGTAAAACTAAAGGGCGCCCGTTTTTTGTTCTCAGTGAAGCGAAAGCCGCTCAAATTGACGAAGAGATCACGCGGTTCGTCGAGGAAGCCCATCAACGCGTGCGTAAAATTCTCTCGGAGCGGCGAACTGTCCTTGATGATTTGGCCCATCTCCTTTCGCAGAAGGAAAGTGTGCAGGGAGAGGAGCTTAGAAAGATGTTGTCGGCAGCCACATCCGGAATGGTGACTTCATCGCTTGGTCAGCCATACCGGCAAACATTATCGGAAAAAGGTTATAAGGAAAGGTGCTGAGATGGGAGACAAGGGAAAAAAAGATAAAGGCAAACGCGAAGAACAGAAAAAAGGTAAGCACACACTAAAGGAGAAACGGAAGCAAAAAAAGATAAAATGAAATCGATTTGGGCAAATGGAAGATAACGTAAAACAAAAATTCAGCTCATAAGGGAATTAGTTGAGTTGCGCCAACAGGTTGGTGAAAAGGAAACCGTTGGAAATCTCATCTATACTGCATGGGTTAAGAATCAAAAGCAAAAAGGTATCGGTTATGACATCTGTTATTAAGTATTATGAGGGGATCAATTCGGTTGCCGTCATCGGCAACTATTTGCCCCGCCAGTGCGGTATCGCAACCTTCACCACAGATCTGGTTGAAGGCTTATCAGCGGAAGCCCCCGATATTTACTGCTGGGCGGTTGCCTTGAATGACAAACTCGAGGGATATCCATATCCGGAAAAAGTGCGCTTTGAGATCAACCAGAACAAGTTGAGCGATTACAGCATGGCGTCTCAATTTCTCAATATCAGTCAGACGGATATTGTCTGCGTGCAGCATGAATACGGTCTTTTCGGCGGTCCGGCCGGCAGCCATCTGCTGAAACTATTGGGTGATCTGCGCATGCCGGTGGTGACTACGCTACACACGGTTTTGAAGGACCCCGCGCCGGAATATCGTGCCGTCATGTGCAAGCTATCCGATCTGTCCGATAAACTGGTGGTGATGAGCCGTAAGGCATCTGATTTCCTTAAAGATATCTATGCCGTGCCCGAGGAGAAAATTGCCTTTATCCATCACGGCATTCCGGATACGCCTTTTATTGATCCCAGCTTCTACAAAGACAAGTTCGGGGTGGAAGGCAAAAAGGTGCTGCTCACATTCGGTTTGCTTTCCCCAAATAAGGGCATCGAAAATGTATTGCAGGCGCTTCCGGAGGTCATCAAAAAACACCCTGATGTGGTCTATATTATCCTGGGCGCAACCCACCCACATATTCTAAATTTGCATGGGGATGCATACCGTATCATGCTGCAGCAGCTCGTGCGCAAACTCGATATCGGTGAGCATGTTATTTTTCAAAATCGTTTTGTTGAACTAAAAGAGTTATGTGAGTTTCTCGGCATCGCCGATATCTACGTAACCACTTATCTTGAAGAAGCTCAGATTACATCCGGGACCCTTGCCTATGCCATGGGCACAGGCAAAGCCGTCATTTCGACACCGTACTGGTATGCCACCGAGATGCTTGCCGAAGACCGGGGCCGGATTGTGCCCTTCCACAATCCGGATGCCATGGCACAACAAATCATCAACCTTCTGGACAACGATGTCGACCGGCACGCCATGCGCAAAAAAGCCTATATGTTCAGCCGCGATGCAGTCTGGAAGGAGGTATCTCGAAAATACCTCCAGGTTTTCAGTGAAGTGCGGCAAAACCGCACCCGGAACCCCCGTCCCCGGCATTCCTATGTTGAAAACATCAAGGCCATCACGAATTTCGAGCTCCCGGAGATCAAGATCGATCACCTGAAAGCCTTTACCGATGATACCGGCATCTTGCAACATGCCACTTATACCATTCCCGATCGCACCCATGGCTACTGCACCGATGATAATGCCAGAGCGCTGCTGGTTGCCGCCATGTGTCAAAAATACCTGCCAACAAACGGCTCGAGACTTGATCTTCTCAGCGATCATTATCTCGGATTTCTCCTGTATGCCTATGATGAAAAAAATGGGCGCTTTCGCAACTTCATGACTTATTCGCGGCAGTGGATGGATGAGATCGGGTCCGAGGATGCGCATGGCAGAACGCTCTGGTGCCTTGGCAAATCGTTGGCTTTTCTTCAAAATCCCGGGCATCTCGCAGTGAGCACGACCCTTTTCAACAAGGCGCTGAGGGCTGCCGAAAATTTTCATTCGCCCCGCGCCATCGCTTTTACCCTGGTTGGAATTCATGGCTACCTGTATAAATTTGCAGGCGACAGTGATGTGCGCAGGATCCGGAAAGTTCTTGCCGACAGGCTTTTCAATCAGTTTAAAAACAATGGAACAGACGATTGGCCCTGGCTTGAGAACGCCCTAAACTATGCCAACGGTAAGCTGCCCCATGCCCTGCTCCTATCCGGTCAATGGATACAACGCAACGACATGATCGATATGGGACTCAGATCCCTCAAGTGGCTGCTCACCATCCAGACCGAAGACGGTCACTTTGCCCCCATCGGCAGCAACGGATGGTATAAAAAAGGGGGACCCAGAGCACGTTTCGACCAGCAGCCCATTGAGGCCAATTCCATGGTCGAGGCTTGTGTGGAAGCCTTTAACATCACCCGAGACAAAACATGGTTCGACAATGCGGTCATGTGCTTTAACTGGTATCTCGGACACAATGACCTGAATATGCCGCTCTATGATCCCAAGACCGGCGGCTGCCGAGATGGATTGATGGCGGACGGCATCAACCAGAATGAAGGCGCCGAGTCCTCCCTTGCCTGGCTGCTTTCGCTGATGACATTGCAAAAGCTTTATGCCGACGAGATTTTAAAGCAGCCATTGTCCCAATTAACTGACTCAGCTTAAAGGATTACCTATGCACATTGCCATGCTCTCGCCCATTGCCTGGCGCACACCGCCGCGACATTATGGGCCCTGGGAAAACGTGGCGTCACTCTTGACCGAGGGGCTCGTATCGTGCGGTCATGATGTCTCCTTGTTTGCGACCGCGGATTCGCAGACCAGCGGCACACTGCATGCCGTTTGCCCGCGGGGCTATGAAGAAGACCGCTCTATGATACCAAAAGTATGGGAGTGCCTGCACATTTCAGAACTGTTTGAGCATGCTGAAGATTTTGATATTATACATAACAATTTTGATTTTTTGCCCTTGACCTATACCGGCCTTATCAGCACCCCGGTAGTAACCACCATTCACGGTTTTTCATCGCCCGGGATACTGCCGGTTTACAAAAAATACAACAACAAAGTCTTCTATGTTTCCATCAGCGATGCCGATCGATCGCCGGATCTTGATTATATCAAAACCATCCATCATGGCATTGATATCAAGCAGTTTGATTTTCAGCCCGCCCCGGACGATTACCTGCTTTTTTTCGGGCGCATTCACAATGACAAGGGTGCCCGTCAAGCTATTGAAATCGCCAGGGCCTGCAATAAAAAGCTGATATTGGCGGGTATTATCCAGGACCAGGCTTACTATGACCAATATGTCGCCCCTCACATAGACAACGACAAGGTGATTTATGCCGGCAGTGCCGGACCAGTTGAGCGCAACCGGCTGCTCGGCAAAGCCTGCGCATTATTGCACCCAATACAGTTTGATGAGCCTTTCGGTCTGTCCGTTATCGAATCCATGGCCTGCGGTACGCCCGTGATCGCCTTTGACAGGGGCAGCATGCCTGAACTTATCGAAAACGGCAAAAGTGGTTTTTTGGTGGGTAACGTAGACGAAGCCGTTGAGACTGTTGCACGTATTAAAGAGATTGACCGCGCATACTGTCGTCGCCATGTTGAAGGGCATTTCACAGTCGATCGCATGATCAATGAATACATACAAGTCTATGAAATGATTCTTGACCCTGAAAGACTGTAGAATGGCCTCAAAAAATCTGAAACAGATAGCCGGGCCTTTGGCCTATCACTACATAAAATTTCAACCGACATTAAGGACACAACGACATGCAAGCAAAAAAGTATCAAGGGCTGAAAGTTGAAAGAAAAGCAAATAAGATCTTAAGGGATACATCACGGGTAATCACCAGTCTTCATCTTCCCGATGAGAAGTATCGCATCCCTAAAATAATTCAGCGGATAATGAGCTTGCCGGACACGGCGGCCGAAAATTTAATTGCGCAAATAATGGTTGACTTTTCCGGGAGGCACGAAGACATCGGGCACATTTTTGAGCAGCACCTGAATGCGGTGAAGGATTATCTTCCACGGGATACAATACTCAGCGATGTTCAAAGGGCCCTCATCGGAGCTTACTTTACAAAGGAGTACTCTATTGAATCGGCCGCTCTTTTTAACCCTTCCATCGTTCCCCATCCTGATCAGAGCCATCTGAACGAAGGCAGCTTGCGCTTTGTCATGAGCCTGCGGGCAACGGGTGAAGGCCATATTTCGTCAATTGTCTTTCGCAGTGGCGTTCTTGACCGGCACAATACGTTCCTTTTCGACCCGATCAGTGATTTTGTGGAAACGCCGGATCTCCAATTAGACTCGGTATACAAGCGCAATCCTTTCCAGCTCAAGCTGAACGAGATGGGGGCCGGCAATGAGGTAACCGGTTATGTTCTTAACCAGATGCCGGAAGATTTTACTTACAATGAATTAATAGAAAAAATTGGAATACTTCGCGCAAAACCGCAATTT
>VMSQ01000031.1 GCA_013792055.1 Desulfobacteraceae bacterium | reverse complement strand
TTCAAATAAAATATGTGCCTTAAGTCGGATGGAACCTAAAGACTATGCGGACATACTCTTTATTGCGAAAAAATTTCCATTTATTTGGGAAAATATTATCGAAGAAGCAAAAAAGAAAGATTTATGGGTCGAACCGATTGCGGTCAGCAGAATAATAAAAGAGTTTCCAATAGAACTCCTGACCCCAATAAAATGGGTAACTCAACCGGATCTGAAACATGTACAAGGCTCTTTGGCCTTGATTTCTGAAGATATTCTTAAAGGAGGACAAAATTCCCTTGTTCCATAATAAAACCCTCATTCAATTTTGATTTTTCCCTTTGGTTTTCGAAAAAAAGTTCGTGTTTGTCTGTGCCCGCCTGCCCCGCAGCTCCGGCAAATGGTACTGGGGTTAAATTGCTCTTGCTTTTATTTATCTGGGACGCGGCCCCAATCATTCACAAACACAACTCAACCGCCCGCTGCGCTTAAGACGCAAAGCACGCTAAGAAAAGACATTGAGACCTTTGCATAACTGCCATTTTCCCGTGATGCAGTGTCAGGCTTCAAACTTTAATCCTCAAAATACCCAATGTATTCCTCCGGTTAAAGTTTTCGCCTTCCTTGCCTGACAAAAAAATGTCGCGTTATGCAAAGGTCTCACATTCTGCTTTGAACAGATAGCCTGCCCGCAGGGCATGTTACTTTTTCTGATCATCCGCCTGCCCAGTGAAATTGCGAAGCACTGTTTACGCAGTGAATCTATTTCACCGGGGTTCCGATCAGAAAAAACAACAAAAAAACCTTAGCGCCTTAGCGGTTCAAGAAACTATCAAAATAAGTGCACTAGAATCGCCATCAAATTTCCAAATTTGATGAATCAGGAAGAACGAAATCGTAAACAAAATTTTGAGTTATACAAAGCTCTCAGCTCTCCACCTGCACATGCTACCACAAGAGTTAAAACAACCAAAAAAAGGATAATATTTCTTAATGAAAAAAGCACTCATAACAGGAATCACAGGTCAGGATGGAGTTTACTTAGCTGAACTTCTATTGAAAAAGGACTACGAAGTACATGGTATTAAACGCAGATCATCATCATTTAATACAGGGCGGGTAGACCACTTATATAAAGATCCGCATGAGGAAGATGTCCATTTTTTTATGCATTATGGAGACTTAACAGACGCTACGAATCTTATACGCATAATCCAGGATGTGCAGCCTGACGAAATATATAATATGGCTGCCCAGAGTCATGTCCAGGTTTCCTTTGAAACAGCGGAGTACACTGCTAATGCCGATGCATTAGGGACATTACGCCTTCTGGAAGCAATAAGGATCCTGCATCTGGAAGATAAAACACGATTTTATCAGGCCTCTACCAGCGAGCTATATGGTAAGGCTCAGGAAATTCCACAGTCTGAAACCACCCCTTTTTATCCGCGAAGTCCGTATGCAGCCGCAAAACTCTATGCGTACTGGATTACTGTCAACTATCGTGAAGCATATAATATTTTTGCCTGCAATGGGATTCTTTTCAACCATGAATCACCCGTGAGAGGTGAAACCTTTGTGACCCGTAAGATTACAAGGGCGGTTGCAAGAATAAAACTGGGATTGCAGGAAAAGTTGTATCTGGGCAATCTGGATGCCAGGAGAGATTGGGGTTATGCCGGCGATTACGTAAAGGCTATGTGGCTGATGCTACAGCAGGAACAACCGGAAGACTATGTCGTTGCCACAGGAGAAGCCCATTCAGTAAGAGAGTTTGTGGAAAAAGCTTTTAAGCAGGTTGGGATAACAGTTGTCTGGGAAGGAACTGGTGTTGAAGAAGCAGGTAAAGATAAAGAGACCGGAAAAATCCTTGTACAGATAGATCCACGTTATTTCAGGCCCACGGAGGTGGGCTTTCTTCAGGGTGATTTCACAAAGGCCCGCACAAAACTGGGTTGGGAACCTAAAGTATTATTTGATGAGTTGGTAAAGATTATGGTTCGAGAAGACCTTAAAGAGGCAGAGAAAGACAGGTTTTGCCAAACCGCTGGCTTCCATATGTTAAACCAATATGAGTAAAGGCGGAAGGCTAAAGGTTAAAGGCTAAGGGCAACATAATTTGGGTAAAGACGGTTTTAAAGAGCTTAAAGTTTGGCAAAAAGCCAAAGACCTTTCTGTATATATTTACAAAATAACGAATATCGGCAATTTTGGAAAAGATTACAGCTTAAAAGATCAGATAAGACGTGCTGCAGTATCTATCCCAAGTAATATCGCTGAAGGTGATGAAAGAGAGACAGACAAAGAAGCAGTTCGATTTTTCTATATTGCAAAGGGTTCATCTGCAGAGGTATTAACCCAAGCCATAATAGCCTTTGAAATAGGATATCTCGATAAAGAAACTTTTGAATTATTAGAACAAAGATGTAAAGAAATATCAGGTATGTTGTCAAATCTAATAAAAGCACGATCAAAAACCTTTAAACCTTAGCCTTTAGCCTTTTACCATTCGCCCTTTTTTAGCTATGGAGAAAGATTCAAAGATATATATAGCCGGTCATCGTGGTCTTGTTGGCTCGGCAATTATGCGAAGACTTGAAATTGAGGGTTACAAAAACTTCATCACTCGTACACATGCGGAACTTGACCTCACGAGACAGGAGAAGGTAGAAGAATTCTTTCGCGAAGAGAGGCCCGACTATGTATTTCTTGCTGCTGCAAGGGTAGGGGGTATTTATGCCAATAACACCTTTCCGGCTGAATTTATTTATAGCAATCTTACTATCCAGACAAATATCATCCATGCTTCTTATCTTTTTGGAGTCAAAAAGATGCTTTTCCTGGGCAGTTCATGCATCTATCCTAAAAACTGCCATCAGCCCATGAAAGAAGAATACCTTCTTGGCGGGCATCTAGAACCAACCAATGAACCTTATGCGGTAGCCAAGATCGCTGGAATAAAGATGTGCCAGGCGTATAACCGGCAATATGGAACCAACTTTTTGAGTGTCATGCCGACGAACCTCTATGGACCAAATGATAATTTTGACTTAAAAACGAGTCACGTGCTTCCGGCACTCATTAGAAAGTTTCACGAGGCTAAAATAAAAAGTCTATCAGAGGTGGAGATTTGGGGTACAGGATCTCCCATGCGGGAATTTTTACATGTAGATGACCTCGCTGATGCATGTTTGTTTCTTATGAAGAATTACAACAAAAGCGAAATCATCAATATTGGCGCAGGTAAGGATTTAACAATCAAAGAACTGGCAGAGATAATCGCTTGTATTGTTAAATTTGAGGGGCGTTTGGTCTTCAACTCTATCAAGCCTGACGGTATGCCGAAAAAGCTATTAGATGTATCGAGATTGCACTCTTTGGGCTGGATGGCAAAGATCGGATTGGAACAAGGGATAGCAAAAACATATAAATGGTATGTAGAAAACGTTTACAAGGCCTGAGGCTTTATGCCTGCCCCGCCGTGCCCCGTTCAATTCCGAAGGACAGCGCAGCGTATTTAACCGGGGTAGCTCCGGCAGATGGTACTGGGGCCTGCCCCAATCATTCACAAACACAACCCAACCGCCCGCTGCGCTTAAGACGCGAAGCACGCTAAGAAAAGACATTATGACCGCCGGGTGTCGGCGCTCACAATTGGCTTGCACCCCTTTCGGGGTAAACAAAATCAACAAAAAAACCCTTAGCGTCTACGACTTAGTGGTTCAAAAGATCCTGCTGTGGCATTTTGCAAAGGTCTCCTAATGCGTCAGCATTTGTGTCTCTTAGCGAAAAAACTTAGCGTCTTTGTTTACCCCGTAGCTCCGGAAGATGGTACTGGGGCGCCTTGGCCTGCCCCGTAGGTTCGGCAAATCGTACTGGGGCGGTTCATGGGGTTAAATTGCTCTTGCTTTTTATTTATCTGGGATGCGGCCACAATCCCTTAGAAAAACCACGAGATAGACACGAGATGAACAAAGATATAAAACAATTTATCCGGGAAAACGAGGCACTGTTTTGGGGTGTTAAGCCTGAGGAAAAAGAGAATATAAGTTTGAATGTTTTAGTTGAGACAATTTTAAACTATGGGAATGAAAAAAGTGTAAGGATCTTATTCGATTTAATTGGAGTGAAAGCAGTAGCGGAGATCTTTTTTCGACAAATATCGGGCAAGCGATCAAACTATCACCAGCGAACAAAACATTTTTTTCAGCTATATTTTAACAGACATGCACAATAACATTTTAACAGATAAACAGAGAAAGCTCCTCCCACTAATCAAAGCTTTTTCAAAAGACTATTATTTGGTGGGTGGAACGGCAATTGCTTTGCATATCGGGCACCGCCGCTCAATTGACTTTGACTTGTTTACCGGAGATGATATCAAACGAAGAAGTATTAGAAACCAAATCGAAAAAGACGGTTTTGCTATCGAAAGTGTTTTGTACGAAGCATTCGATCAGTTGCATGTTATTGTTAATTCCGTAAAAATAACCTTCTTTAACTTTCCGTATGAGGTTGTGCATCCGATAGATTTTGAAGGTATTATACGGATCCCTGCATTGCTGGATCTGGCTGCAATGAAGACATATGCTTTGGGTGGACGAGCCAAATGGAAAGACTATGTCGATTTGTATTTTGTTTTGAAAGATTACCATGATTTAAAAAAGATTTCATCCAGAGCCGCTGAAATTTTTGGCAACAGTTTCAATGCAAAATTGTTTCGAGAGCAGCTTTGCTATTTTGATGATATCGACTACAGTGAAAAAGTTGATTATGTAGGCGAAGAAATTGAAGAGAATAAAATCAAAGAGTTTCTATCGGACATCGCGACAATGCGTTTTGAATGATTCAGCCATAAAAGAGTATCTCTGTTTGTCTCAGCCTGCCCCAATCATTCACAAACACAACCCAACCGCCCGCTGCGCTTAAGACGCGAAGCACGCTAAGAAAAGACATTATGACCGCCGCCGGGTGTCGGCGCTCACAATTGGCTTGCACCCCTTCGGGGTAAACAAAATAAATGAAAGACATCGAAGAAATCGGAAGAAACATCGTACATTCTGCTTTGAACAGAAAAAAACCCTTAGCGCCTTGGCGCCTTGGCGGTTCAAATCGTACCTGGGTTAAATTGCTCTTGCTTTTATTTATCTGGGACGCGGCCCCAATCACTGACTTATGCTAAAAAAACTATCTGCATTTTTTGTTGAAAGGATAAAATTTGAAAGGATAGAAGAAATATGAATACCAGGACAATAAACATAACATTACCTTTAGGGGCATTTTCAGCGCTTAAAAAGACGCCGGCTGAATTTGCAAGGGACATACGGCTGACAGCGGCGGTTAAATGGTATGAGATGGGAGTTGTATCCCAGGAAAAGGCTGCTGAAATAGCCGGATTGTGTCGTGAGGATTTTCTCATGTCGTTATTAAAATTTCAAGTTTCACCTTTTCAGTACACGGCGGAAGAAGTCCTTAAAGAGGCTGGTTATGAATAAAAACCTGGTTATCAATGCCTCTCCCATAATACTGCTCGGGAAAGCCGATCTTTTGAAAACAATAAGTCCATTAGCCAAAACGTGGATAATACCGGATTAGCTCGGCCATACTCACTCGTATATTGATTGGAGTTGGTGAAACAGACGAAAAAAATGAAGAAAAATTGCGCTAATCATGCCGTAGCCACAATTATCCTTGCGCCGCAATTACCCAATGCGTCAGCATTTGTGTCTCTTTTTCAGATCGTTCGTTCCGATCAGAAAAAAACAAAAAAAACCTTAGCGCCTTAGCGCCTTGGCCTGCCCCGTAGGTTCGGAAAATCGTACTGGGGCGGTTCAAAAGATCGTACTGGTTTAAGCAACTACAACGCCCCCATTCCCATATCAATTAAAAAACCATGGAAGAAAAAAATGACTAACCACCCTCAACATCCAAATCCCATACAAAATAACTATTACCCGGATGATGAAATTAATCTCATCGACTACCTGCGTGTGCTATGGAAATGGAAGTGGTTGATCATCATAGGAACGTTTCTATGTGCTCTTGTAGCTTTTATCTATGGCTTTACTCATCCCGCAGTCAAAATGTACAAGGTTTCGACATTTGTTGAAATTGACCCTAATGTGGCCGATTCGCCGGACAGAATCAAATCAAGTATCGAATTAGGCTTTTTTAATGCACAAATCCTGAAGGATCTTTCAAGCTCAAGCGCACCTCAAAACATAGAACCTCTCGCCTTCGAGATATCCATTCCTAACAATCTAAATATATTACATATTGTCTATGAGACACCTTATCCGGATGTAGGAAAAACAGTATCAGGTTTGTTGGTCAAACAAATAGAAGAATCATACAAAGAAAGAATTGAACAGATCAGGTCAGAGATCGATGACATTGTGAAAACAAAAGAGAGAGACATAAAGGATAGCGAAGATCATATAACACTAACAGAAAACAAAAATAAAAAAGACATACTGGTCAAGAAAAATAGAATTAAATCAGGCGCAGCGAAAATCAAAGCGTTAAAAGAAAATATTGGACGTATAGAAAATACTATGGTGTACGTGAAAAAAGTGCTTCAGCAGGCTGAATCAAATGCCGAAAAGTTGGTCCCAAAAATAGAGGGTGCTCTTGTCGATTATCAAGATAGTACTGACCATGAGAATATAGACATTAAGGTCTCAGCTATCCAGCAGCTTGTCAACCATCCTATAACGCTAAGGAATCAGATCGATTCCCTTGTCTTGGAAAAGGAAAAATTCTTAACAGAGATCCTGTCCGAAGAGAACAGGATAGAAGAACTTGAGGCTGAAATAGAGTTATTGAAGATCGAGCACAATTTTATTATATATGTGGAGCAGGAGAAAATAAAAGGCATAGAGTCGGAGTTGCAAAAAGTGAAGAGGAAGGAGAATCGCAATATTTCCGACGAAGAAAGAAAAATTGCCAAACTCAAATCAGATATTGAATCATTGAAAAGCGATCGAGACCTCGTCACCGCGACACTCATGAAGCAAAACCCAACAGTATCGTCTCTGCCCATAAAATCCAAAATAAAACAAACTACACTTCTTGCCGGAGTCGTTGGACTTTTCTTCTTTGTTTTTCTTGCCTTTTTCATCGAATACATAAAAAATGCATCAAAATCATCTCCTGCAAACAAAAGAACGTAGCGAGGTTATTAAAGCAGCGATTTTTATCCATGGAGTCCTTAAGATTAAATGTTGAAGTATGCGCAAAACATGATCCAAAAAGCCTTTACAAAAAAGTCCACGCAGACAAAATAACAAATATGACCGGCATCTCCGCACCTTGTGAAGAACCCGAACATGCCTCACTTATTATTGAGACAGACAAACTCGGTTTGCAGCAATGTGTGGATGAGGTGATTAAGTTTTTGCTAAAACAAAATTTAATTAGTACAATGTCTTAACCCATATCTGATAAATTAGGGAAAATAAAATTATAAAGAAATTTTGAGTTATGCAAAGCTCTCCCTGGGGAATATTAAGAGGATATATTTATGAAGCGCCAGAATATATTGAAAATTCTTGCTGAGCATCGGAGTGAAATTGAATCACATTTTGGTGTGGCATCATTATCGCTTTTTGGTTCTGTGGCCCGCGATGAGGCTGCGGCAGAAAGCGATGTTGATATTCTGGTAACTTTTGTGAAAACTCCTGGGATGTTTGGTTTCCTTGAGTTGAAAGAATACCTCGAACACATTCTGCAATGTCCTGTTGACCTTGTTACCAGGAACGCCCTAAAAAAACAGTTTTGTGAACAGATTTTTCAGGAGGTTGTTCATGCCATATAGGAGTTGGAAATTTCGAATTGATGATATTATTGAAGCGATTAACAAGATCGAGCGCTACACCAGTGGTATCGATTTTACTGCATGGCAAAATGATGAAAAGACGGTAGATGCTGTTATCCGCAATCTTGAAGTAATTGGAGAAGCCTCTTCTTATCTGCCCATAGAAGTTCAAGAACAATACAAGGATGTGCCTTGGGGCATGATGAAAGGGATCCGTAATATTTTAGCCCATGAGTATTTTGGTGTTGACCTTGAAATTGTCTGGAAAACGGTTAAGGATGACCTGCCTATTCTGAAGAAGCGCTTGCTGTAAATTTTTAACTATACGCCTTTAACCTTTAAACCTATGCCACGCCAACCAAGACTAGATGCCCGCCCGCCTCGACTGAGCTCGCGACCCGCCCGCCTCGCGTTGCGAAGCATTGCGGGCAGGTGTCGGGCAGGCGGAAATTTCAAATACAAAAAAATAATCTTTACCCAGTTAAATCCAGCGGGCTGGCCATTTAACCGGGGCTGTAAAACTTGCATGGGCGAAGCTTCAGGCGAAGCCTTGTCCTGTCAAAAAAAACTATAAAAATAAAGAAACCAATAAATCAATGGACGTTATATATTAAAAAGCAATTGGCTTTTAAATATTTTTCATATGTGCTAAGAGAAAAATGA
>VMSQ01000169.1 GCA_013792055.1 Desulfobacteraceae bacterium | reverse complement strand
GTGGGTTAGGGGCTGCCACATATTCTTTGAATTATACAAATAGAAAAATTCGTAGGGGGGTTTATACATTCTGCATGTGTCCCGGTGGTGAGGTGATTAATGCTTCATCCGATCAAGGCCTGCTGGTTGTAAACGGTATGAGCTATTCACATAGATCATCAGCATTTTCAAATGCAGCTCTGGTTGTAACCTGTCATACTGATGATTATAAATCAACTGGCCCATTGGCTGGTATAGAGTTTCAAAAGGAAATTGAGCAAAAGGCCTTTAATGCAGGAGGCTCCGGATGGGGAGTGCCTGCACAGAATTTGATGGACTTTTTAGGCAAGAGGAGTTCTGCCGTCTTGAATTACAACTCGTATAAAATGGGGGCTATTCCTGCTGATATGAATGATATTTTTCCGGAATTTGTGGTTGAAGAGCTGTTGGCCGCATTTAATAAATGGAAAGCAGAGTATCCATTATTTGTTTCAAATCATGCGATATTGTTAGGTGCGGAAACAAGAACTTCATCTCCTGTACGGATTAAACGCAATGAAAAATTTGTATCAGTAAATATAAAAAATTTGTATCCGATAGGCGAAGGTTCAGGCTATACAGGCGGTATAACAAGTTCTGCCGCTGATGCTATAAAGGCTGTCGAAATACAAGTATTGCAAGGATAGTCTGTGAGACGGTTTGCAGAGTATCGACTATTTTTGATTATATAAACTTATAAACTGAGGAGCATCCCATAGATTTACACACCGTTAAACCAAAGTCCGGATCGTTGTCTCCTGATCGGAAAAGCCGTTCATTTCACAGGCGATCCCCCTTGAAAAAAGGGAAGAAAAACCGCTGGAGCGAGGATTCGCCGACAGCATCCGTTGGTTCTGCAATGGATGACGGGTGGGACGTTTCACAGTTCAAGGTTCCATTGGTAGAAGGCAGTGTCCGATTTCACGATTTCGATCTTCCCAACCCTCTGCTCCATGCCATATTCGACCTGGGCTTCAAGTACTGTACATCTATACAGGCTGAAATTCTTCCCAGCACCCTGTCCGGCAAGGATGCCAGCGGCAGGGCTCAAACCGGCACTGGAAAGACTGCGGCATTTCTGATTACCGTAATCAACCGGATACTGAAAAATCCCCCCCAGATAAAACGAAAACCAGGCACACCACGAATATTGATCCTTGCCCCCACCAGGGAGCTGGTGCTCCAGATCTCCGATGAAGCTCGCCAGCTTTCCAAGTACTGTGATCTGAAAATAGTATCCGTGTTCGGTGGTATGGATTATGTAAAGCAAAAAAAGGAGCTGGGCGCCGAACCGGTTGATATCATTGTGGCAACGCCCGGCAGGCTGCTCGATTTTCAGCGCAACCGCGACATTACCCTTAACAAGACCGAGGTACTGATCATCGACGAGGCTGACAGGATGCTCGATATGGGTTTTGTCCCGGATGTCCGAAAGATCATCAACAGCACGCCGCAAAAACACAAACGCCAGACAATGCTTTTCAGCGCAACGCTTACCGGACAGATTACCCGTCTCGCCTCTCAATGGACCAGCAATTCCGTAACCATAGAGATCAAACCGGAACAGGTCGCCGTGGAAAGTGTGGAACAGATCGTTTACATCGTGACATCCAGCGAAAAATTTGCACTCCTTTTTAACATCATCGACAAACAGAACATTGAACAGGTTCTGGTTTTCTGCAACAGGCGCGACGAGGTGACACGTCTATCGGAGATGCTGACCCGCCATGGAGTAAACTGCTCCATTCTTTCCGGTGATGTTCCACAGAAAAAGCGGATTCAACGCCTTGATCAATTCAAAGCCGGAAAGATCCGGGTGCTGGTCGCAACGGATGTAGCCGGACGCGGCATTCACATCGAAGGCATGAATCATGTTATCAATTTTACGCTGCCGCATGATCCTGAAGATTACGTGCACCGGATCGGGCGAACCGGCAGGGCCGGCGCTGCCGGAACTTCGATCAGCTTCGCTGATGAGGATGATTCCTTCTACATTCCCGCCATCGAGAAGTTCATCGGCCGCAAGCTGCATTGCATCGAGCCGGAGGAAGAATGGCTCACCATGCCTGAACCGGTCTTTTCAAAGAAAAAGCGCGGGACTCGCCTCAGAAAAAAAGTCTTCCCGGCCTTTCAGGGAGAAAAACCACCCCGCCAACGGGCAAAAAAAGGACACTCTCGTACCCCCATATCATAAAAACCATTTGATATGATGAAAAACAAACCTGACTCCAAGTA
Source organism: Desulfobacteraceae bacterium (assembly GCA_013792055.1). GTDB lineage: Bacteria > Desulfobacterota > Desulfobacteria > Desulfobacterales > ETH-SRB1 > B13-G4. The sequence continues at coordinate 2,635 of VMSQ01000169.1, read as the reverse complement.
GCTATAATTATTGTATGTTACGAGACCTTTGAAAAATGTTCAATTTTGTTCAAGTTCAAGGAAGGCGAAAATTTTAAATGCAGGAATACATTGAGTATTTCGAGGCTTAAAATTTGAGTCTGACACAGAAATTGGGCAAAAGGGGGCGTTTTGCAAAGGTCTCGTTGCATCCATTTGATGCTATTGATATGTTTATTTCCCGGCAAGATATCAAAAAGGGCTTGCTTTTTAAATTATTTTTTACTAAATGATACATCCCTTTTAACATTCCCATAATTTCTATCAAACGGTTTGTTTCAACCTGCTTGGGAAAAATGGCAACTAACTATCGATAGATGGATTGCGCAATCCATACCTATTATTTTCGAGCCACAGGATCCGTTCCTGTGGCTTTTAATATTTAACGAAAAGGAAACAAAACAACAATGATTTGCACCACCAATGTTACCCTCGCCTACGGCAAGAGGGTTCTGTTCAAAGACGTTAATATAAAGTTTACACCAGGCAACTGTTACGGACTCATCGGCGCCAACGGAGCAGGAAAATCCACATTTCTGAAAATTCTTGCTGGGGATATCGAACCGGACTTGGGAACTGTCTCCGTGGGATCCAGGGAGAGAATCGCGGTTTTAAGACAGGACCACTTTGCCTTTGACGAGGAGACGGTTTTAAACACTGTAATAATGGGCCATGAAAAGCTGTACGGAATTATGACAGACAGGGAAGTTCTTTATGATAAACCAGATTTTTCCGAAGAAGACGGAATCAGAGCAGGTGAGCTTGAGGTTGAATTCGCAGAGATGAACGGCTATGAGGCAGAGCCTGAAGCAGCGGTTCTCTTAAACAATCTGGGAATTACCGAAGAGATGCATCAGAAAAAGATGAAGGAACTCGAGGGCGGGGAAAAGGTGCGAGTGCTCCTTGCCCAGGCCCTGTTCGGAAACCCGGACGTAATGCTTCTGGACGAGCCCACCAACAACCTGGACATCAAGTCCATTGCCTGGCTTGAGGAGTTTCTCTACAGGTTCCAGAACACGGTAATCGTGGTATCACATGACCGTCATTTCATGAACCAGGTCTGCACCCACATTGCAGACATTGATTTCGGTAAGATCTCGGTGTACATGGGGAACTACGATTTCTGGTACCAGGCCAGCCAACTGAATCTGAAACAGAAACAGGCGGGAAACAAGAAAATCACTGACCGGGCCAATGAACTGAAGGCTTTTATCCAGCGGTTCAGTGCCAATGCCTCCAAGTCGAAGCAGGCCACCTCCCGAAAGAAACTTTTAGAAAAACTCACCATTGAGGACATGCCGGTGTCGTCAAGAAAATACCCGTTTATTTGCTTCAGGCCGGAACGACCCTGTGGTAACGTGATCCTGGAAGTGGACGGACTCACCAAGACCATCGATGGTGAAAAGGTACTGGACAACGTCAGTTTTACTGTGAACAGTGGGAATAAGATCGCCTTGATGGGCGGGAACAGCCTGGCCAAGACCACCCTTTTCCAAATTCTGGCTGGGGAGATGGAACCGGACAGCGGAACTTTCCATTGGGGAGCCACCATTATCCACTCCTATTTTCCCAAAGAATACAGCGCCTATTTCAACGGTGACCAGAACCTTATCGAATGGCTCCTGCAGTTCGCTCCCCCAACAGAGGGCGAGAACTTTGCCAGGACCTTCCTGGGACGCATGCTCTTTTCCGGGGAAGAGGCCATTAAAAAGATCAGCGTACTCTCCGGTGGGGAAAAAGTTCGCTGTATGCTCTCAAGGATGATGCTTTCCGACTCCAATGTCCTGATGCTGGATGAACCCACCAACCACCTCGACCTGGAATCGATCACATCATTAAATAACAGCCTGCTCAACTTCCAGGATGTGATTCTTTTTACCTCCCATGACCACGAGTTCGTGAATACCGTGGCAAATCGAATTATCGAAATCACCCCCAATGGCGTCATCGATCAACTCATGACTTTCGACGAGTATATTGAAAAGATGGAAGTTGTAAAAACCCGTGAAGGCATGCTCCGGAAGGCCGCTTAAGCCATCTCTGCCGTTGGCTCTCTGAAGGCTGAGGTACACCGAAAATTGGATCGTGATAAGGAAACTGGGTTGAAATACCAGGTTATTTCCGTAAGTTTCCCGTCCGGATGCGATCGAGGGCGTTTTCGATGGGTTGCGGGTCGATATGCCGCATGAGGACGCCGATGTGCTGAATCTGCCTGCGCCTGGCGCCATGGCTCCTTATTTTACGTGTGAATTCGATAGCCGTCAGAAGCTCATCCGGCAGCTCCATGGTCTTAAGCTGGCCAAACGGCAGGGCGACCAACTGTTCGCCAAGGCGCTGCAAGGCTTGGTCTTCATTTTTTTTCTGGGTTCTGCTTTTATAATCCGTATCCATTTTGCAGGCCTCTCCCTTTTGGTTTACCCAACATCAATACCCGTTAAAATTTTTCTCCGGCAGCGCGCTCACGTTCTTCCCACCGAAGAACGGACTTTTCCACAATTTAGTTGATTTTACACCCAAACTCCTGCAATATTTATCCTGGAGCATCTTCGACTTTCGCTCAATTAGAATAATACTGCAAAAGGTTTGAAATGATCAAGCAATATCTCGACCGTTCTTT
>VMSQ01000103.1 GCA_013792055.1 Desulfobacteraceae bacterium | reverse complement strand
TCTGGTTGGTGCCGGCCCTGGTGATCCAGGACTGATTACAGTAAAAGGATTAGAATGTATTAAAGAAGCTGATGTTATAATATATGATTATCTTGCCTCACCGACTCTTTTAAATTACGCCTCAAAGAATGCTGAAATAATCTATGTCGGAAAAAAAGGCGGAGATCATACTCTGCCCCAGGATGGAATTAATTCCCTTATAACTGAAAAAGCTAAAAAGGGTTTTATTGTAACTCGCCTTAAGGGTGGAGATCCTTTTATATTTGGACGTGGAGCCGAAGAAGCAGAAAAGCTTATAGAGGAAGGTGTTTCTTTTGAGGTGGTTCCTGGAGTTACATCCGCAATAGCTGCTCCTGCATATGCCGGGATACCGCTGACCCATCGAAAATTTACATCAACGGTTGCATTTGTAACCGGACATGAAGATCCAACCAAAGAAGACTCTAATATAGACTGGTCGGCATTAGCAAAAGGAATCGGAACAATTGTTTTTCTTATGGGAGTTAAAAACCTGCCAAAAATCACGAGTCAGCTTATTAATAATGGTATGCCTTCCAATACACCTGTTGCCCTTGTCAGGTGGGGGACAACTCCCCGACAATTCACTGTCACAGGAACCCTTGAAAATATAAATGAACGCGTAAAAAGCATCGGCCTTAAACCGCCGGCGATCATAGTTGTCGGAAATGTTATTAAGTTAAGAAAAACAATGAACTGGTTTGAAACTCGACCTTTGATGGGAAAAAGAATTGTAGTGACCAGAGCCCGTGAACAGGCTAGTGATCTTATTAAACTTCTTTCAGATCTTGGAGCAGACTGTTTGGAATGTCCGACAATAAAAGTAGTCCCGCCTGATGACTGGAAGCCCCTTGATACAGCAATCGAAAATATTTCTTCCTATGACTGGCTGGTTTTTACCAGTGTCAATGGTGTCAATTTCTTTTTCGAGCGTCTTTTTGCAAAAGGTAAAGATGCGCGCGCGTTAGGCAAATTAAACACAGCGGCAATAGGACCTGCAACAGAAAGAAGGCTTTTTAATTTTGGATTAAAAAGCGACATAGTGCCCAAAAATTACATAGCAGAGTCAATTGTTGAGGCATTCAAAGATGAAGATGTAAAGGGGAAAAAGATACTCCTTCCGCGTGCAAAAGATGCAAGGCCAATCCTTCCTGTTGAGCTGACAAAGATGGGGGCGACTGTTGATGAAATAATATCTTATTATACAAAAGAAGTTCCTGATTCCGCCACGCTATTATTGAAGCAACTTAAAGAAGATGCAATAGATCTTATAACATTTACGAGCTCTTCAACTGTAAAAAACTTCAAAGCGCTTTTACCTGATAATATTTTTGAGACTCAGTTGAAAGATATAACTGTTGCCTGCATTGGTCCAATAACAGCGGAAACCGCCAGAGATCTTGGTTTTGACGTTAATATTGTTGCGGATTCTTTTACAATACCTGGATTATGTGAAGCTATCTTAGATTATTATAGATTCCCGGATAAATTAAACTCTCAATGATTTTTACTGAAAATCTAAAAAGCAATTTGCCACAGGATCTTATAAAATGCATAGATTTTCATGGACATCTTTGTCCAGGTCTTGTTTATGGCTATATGGTTGCAAAAGAAGCAATTTATCTTCTTGAATTAAAACGATCAGGAGACGAAGAGATAATAGCGATCTGCGAGAATGACTCTTGCGCGGTTGATGCTCTGCAAGTGTTGCTGGGCACTACAATAGGCAAGGGCAACCTTATCTTTAAAAATTACGGAAAAAATGCTTATACAATAATAAGACGGTCAAACAAAAAAATGTTTCGTTTCTGCAGGAAAACGTATTATCAATATGATGGTAAAGACAAGGAAGAATTTGCATCCATAGATGCCGCTATTCATTCGGGCTCTGCATCAGAAGAAGAAAAATCACGTTACAAGCTTTTAAAATCGTTAGACCTTCTTTCAAAATGCTTTAATGAAGTCTTTTCTACAAACAAAGTGAATCTGTCCATCCCTCCATATGCGTCGATCACACGCTCCGAACCCTGCGCAATTTGCAAAGAACTGACAATGTCAACAAGATTGGTTAAGGTAGAAAATGGCCGGCTTGTCTGTATTTCATGTTCAAATAAAATCAACCTGTAGAAGAGACCCTCTAAGAGACCTTTGAAAAATGTTCAATTTTGTTCAAGTTCAAGGAAGGCAAAAATATAGCGCTAAAGCTTCACTTCGTGCAAATGCAGGAATACATTGAGTATTTCGAGGATAGCGCTAAAGGTTAGCGCTGATGCTTCACTTCGTGTCACTGCGTGCCAAAATTTGAGTCTGACGCCAGCACTTTAGTGAAGCTTTATAGCGCTAATTGGGCAAAAGGGG
>VMSQ01000084.1 GCA_013792055.1 Desulfobacteraceae bacterium | reverse complement strand
TTACAAAAACAATTACAAAAATGAAGAGATTATTACAGAAGCGCTTACGCAAAAACGAATTATCCTGACGCGTGACCCTGGTCTTTTGAAAAACAGGTCCATAACACACGGCTATCTGATAAGGGGAACAGATCCCCATGAGCAGGCTCGGGAAGTGATCTGCCGGTTTGATCTGTATTCACAGGCAAAACCGTTAATTTGATAAGGAAGGAGGAGCTTTCATGGACAAGGTAAGTTTAAACACACAGGCACCTGAATTCACATCACAAGATGTTAATGGAAATTCGGTATCGCTCTCCGATTTCGCCAATGAAAAAAATGTACTGCTTGTATTCAATCGCGGATTTATTTGACCCTTCTGCCGCAGGCATATGGCGCAGTTGCGTCAGGATTATGAAAGCTTTAAGAACCTGGATACTGAAGTTTTAGTTGTTGGTCCGGAAAATACAAAGGCTTTTCAGGAATACTGGACAAAAGAAAATTTACCATTTGTCGGTTTGCCTGATCCGGAACACACAATCTCGGGGCTCTATGGACAAGAAGTCAAAGTGCTAAAGCTGGGAAGACTGCCCTGCCAAATGATTATCGACAGGACGGGAATACTTCGTTTCGTGCATTACGGCAGATCAATGTCCGACATTCCGTCAAATAGTGAAATACTTGAATTACTGGAGACAATTGAATCCAGTTAAGTGCCTGCTTCCCAGAGAGCCGAGTTCTAAAACACGAGACCCTAAGAATTCCACCTCGAGTTAAAGTGCCTTTGATGCAACTCGTATCGCGCATCATCTGAACAATCGATCGCGCTACAAACAAATTGCTCCTTTTCTACAGCGATGTTTTGGAGGTTCTGAATCAAGTTACAACCTTCTATACAATCTTGTTTGGGTTGATCGACGTTGACGCATTTTTTGCATGGTGAAGAAATCATGCGACTTTCCTCCTTCCTTTTCTTCCTAAGGTTCTTACTCAAAAGTTTGAGGTTAAGTCCGAATTCGTTATGTTTATAAGAATTCAGAAATTTCCCGCCAATTTTTTGGTAATATTTTTTAAGTGTTTCTTGTTTTATCTATAGTTGACTCCTTTATTTTGAGTATAAAATAAGGTTGCAAAATCGAAAAAGTAAATATACAATATAGCCAGCATAAAATTTCAAATAATACAACATATAGTGCTTGTCAATGCTTTTTCAAAATTAATTTATAGTAAGGATATTTTTATGCATCAGGGGGCACATTTCTTCGCAAAAAATCGCTCAACTTAGTTAATCAAACACAGGAATTGTAAATTGAATATTCTTAAGGAAGTTCTAAAACACGAGGTTTTTCCTGCATTAGGCTGTACTGAACCGATTGCAATTGCTTATGCTGCAAGCATTGCCGCCAGGGAAATCAAAGGAGATATTGAAGAAATAGATATAACAGTTGATCCTGGAGTTTATAAAAATGGTTTTGCCGTAACAGTTCCAAATACAGGTGGAGAAAAAGGCAATCTGATTGCCGGTGTTCTCGGGGCTTTAATTAAAAAGCCTGAATTAAAGATGGAGATTTTGCAAAAAGTCAGCGATGAAGACATAAGATATGCCAAAGCATTGATTCAGGCAGGAAAGGCAAAAATTTCATATGATAATTCCAAAACTGATCTGTATGTTGAAGTATTTGTAAAAAGCGAAAAATCCTCAGCAAGGGCTGTAATTCAAAATACTCATACGAATTTAGTTGTTCTGGAAAAAGACAGTCAATCTCTTGTTAAGAAAGAGCTAAAAGATAAAAGCTCCGTTGGTCATGAGTACAGAACAATATTATTGGAGATGCAGATATCCGAGATTATTGAGCTGGCTCAGCAGATTGATGATGAGGACTATGACTATATCAAGTCCGGCATTGATATGAATCTGGAAATTTCCAAAGCAGGCCAAAAATTACAGAAAGTTGGTTATTATATTTACGAGTTAGTGCAAAGAGGGCTCATTTTAGATGATACTTTTTCTTCAAGTAAAATATTGACTGCTTCAGCCGCAGATGCCCGAATGGCTGGGCTGAATTTTCCGGTGATGTCCAGCGGCGGGAGTGGAAACCAGGGGATTGTTGCCATACTGGTTCCTTACAATGTTGGTAAGTTTTTCAAAATCAAGGAAAGAAGAATTGTGGAAAGTATTGCTTTGTCCCATTTAATAAACAGCTATATAAAGTGCTTCACCGGTGATTTATCCCCCCTTTGCGGGTGTGCGATTGCGGCTGGAGTGGGTGCGGCTGTTGCCATTGTTTTTCAGCAGTATCCCAGGGATATGGGAAAGATTACTTTAGCTGTTAATAATTTGATCAGCGATCTGGGGGGCATGCTTTGTGACGGCGCAAAAGGGGGATGTGCTTTAAAAGTGGCCAGTTCTACAAATTCGGCAATTCGTTCAGCTTATATGGCTTTGAATAATTATGGAATTTCAGAGACAGAAGGTTTTGTAGGAAAATCTGCAGAGGAAACAATTTGCAATTTAAGCAAAATCAGCATCTTGGGCATGGCTGGAGTTGACGATACAATACTTGGGATTATGCGGGATAAAATTTTATAACTATAGACAACGGCTGCGTAAAGCATGGTACGCCCGGAGGGATTCGAACCCCCGGCCTACGGATTCGAAGTCCGGCGCTCTATCCAGCTGAGCTACGGGCGCATGAAGGAGGGATGGGGTGAGTGAAGGGGCTTGAACCCTCGACAACCGGGGCCACAACCCGGTGCTCTGCCAACTGAGCTACACCCACCACACGAAAAAATCTTAACTAACACATCATATATAGTATTTCAAGAAAATTTATATATTCATTAACGGCTTTGTAAAAAGCCCGTCTGCGGCGTAGCTATAATTACGCATCCTGCGGATGCCGCGATAGCGGTATTCCTAAAGATTCGTACGCCTTGCATATAAATTTTTTACTTTGCCGTCAAGAGTTAATGAAATTTCTAATAAATTTTAAATGTTTTATCTTGAAAAAATTATAAATTCAGATATTTTCATGATGAAAACTTTGTCGTTTGAAGAAACTTGCAATAAATATAATGCGATTTATCCTTAAAATTATATGTTTTTAGAGACATTATAATGAGATATAAAATACTCATATCATTTATAGCGCCTTTTTTTATCATATTTTGCCTGTCATTACCCGCATATTCTCAGCAGAATGAAAACAATTCATCTACACCGGACTCTGCCAAGTTGACTCTTGCTCATGCAGTTATGTGTGAAGTGATACAGGAGTTCAAACCCTGGAATCAGGCTGTTGTTTTTTCAATAACAATCGGCAAGGTCTCCTGTTTTACTTCTTTTGATTCTGTTCCTGAAAAAACATATATTTACCATAACTGGTATTGCAGAGACAGCCTTAGCAAGCAGATGAAGCTATTTCTCCAGCCTCCCAGCTGGGCAACTTTTAGCAGCATTCAATTCCGAGAAGCTGATAAGGGTTTTTGGCGCGTTGAGGTTACTGATTCTGAGGGAAATATTTTTCACGTTTTAAGATTTAGTATTACGGAATAGTCTATAATGAATGAGCTTTTGCTTTCAAATATTAGATGGCAGGATGTTGTTGATGTCACGCTAAACAGCTACATTCTTTTCCGGCTGTATGTACTTTTCAGAGGAACTACAACATTGCGGGTAGTTGTAGTTATTGCATTCCTTTGGTTTTTTCAGCGCATTGCCGCATATTTAGGTTTAATTATCACAAGCTGGGCAGTTCAGGGTGTAACTGCTGTTGCTGCAATTATAATAATAGTTATTTTCAGAAATGAAATACGTTCTGTGCTTCAGGCAAAGAATTTAAAGGCACTTCTATGGGGATTTCCCCACGGAACTATTAAGACACCTGTAGAAATAGTTGTTGAAAGTGTTTATGAAATGGCAAGAAAGAGAACTGGTGCCTTAATTGTTTTTCCTGCAAAGGAGGATTTAAAAGAGTTAGTTCAGAATGGAATAGCCTGGCGCGGACGGATATCAAAAGAAATGATAATGAGTATATTCTGGCCTGATAACCCAGTGCATGACGGTGCCGCCATAATTCAGGGAGACCAGATTACAGACGTCGGAGTTATTCTTCCGCTATCAAACCGCAAAGATATTCCTTTTTATTACGGGACACGGCACAGGGCAGCTACTGGTCTGGCCGAGATAACGGATGCTTTGGTTATAGTTGTATCAGAGGAAAGAGGTAATGTGGTTGTTGCCAAAGGATCCAGCATTAGGGTAATTAACCGAAAGGAGGAACTCACAACAATACTGCAGGAGCAGGTGGGCGTCGCAACTAAAGGTGCGGATCAAACAAGAAATGAAAAAATCAAGACAGGAGTTGCAGCTGTTGTTTCTGTTTTATTTATAGTTGGTGTATGGTTCAGTTTCCCAAGGGGTCTTGAGAGCATGATTACACTTGAGATTCCTATAGAATACATGAATCGTGATCCTAAAACAGAAATTTTAGATACTTCTGTAAATGTCGTTAATCTTAATATTGGCGGGTCCGGAACCATTATTAAAACCATCAGGCCTGACCAGGTTAATGTTAAGCTTGATCTCAATAAAGCACTTATTGGTCGCAACACTTATACTATAACTAAAGAAAATATTAAGTTGCCGCCTGGGGCTTTCCTGAAAGGAGTTAATCCATCTGTTGTTGAAGTTACCCTTGATGTTCCCATAACAAAAGAGCTTCCGGTACAGGTTGATTGGACTGGGAAATTACCTGAAAGTTTAATATTGTCTGAGGTAAAGCTCTACCCGGAAAAATTGCTGATAGAGGGTGGAAGCTACATGCTGAAAGATATTTCAACAATATATACTGAAAAGGTTTTACTTGATAATATATCGGAATCTGGAAAAATTTCTGTTAAGCTGGCACTTGATCCTGCCTTGTTGAAAATTGCTCTTGGGTCGAAAGACAGAATTTCAATTGAGTATGTTGTAAAGAAAAGGCTTCAATGACAAAAAATTATATAGATAAACTTGTCCGAAACTGGTATGTTCTTCATACAAAAAGCAGGTTCGAAAATGTTGTAAATGAAGGTCTTACAAAAAAATCAATAGAGATTTTTCTCCCAAAGGTTAAGGTCAGGAGCAAGCGTCGCGATAGAAAAGCCATGATTCAAGTGCCTCTTTTCCCAGGATATGTGTTTGTTAAAACCGATCTTAATCCTTATGAGCATATTGAGATCGTTAAAACTGTCGGAGCTGTCCGTATAATCGGGAGCAAGGACGGTCCTTGGGCGGTTCCCCATGAGAGCATTGACTCTTTGAAAATTATGGTGGCCGGCAATAGCTCTGTGACAACCGGCAGCCGTTTTAGAAAGGGAGACAGAGTTATGGTGGTTGACGGCCCCTTTGCGGGTGTAACGGGAACTTTTATCCGATACAAGGGGAAAGAACGTGTTGTGGTTTATATTGAAGCTCTTGGTCAGTATGCAAGTGTGGAAGTCCGGGAGGATGATGTTGAAATAATACCCGGAAATATTAGCATAAGTGCTTGACTTCTTATTAAGTTATGTTTAATAAGGTATATATGAGATTATCAGTTATTGCATGGAGGATTATATATGAATAAATTGGAACTTATTTCGGCCTTGAAAGCTGAAGCTAACATTTCAAAATTAGAAGCAGCAAGGGTTGTTCAAATATTTTTCGATAGTATGGCGGCGGCTATGGCAAAAGGTGATCGTGTTGAAATTAGAGGTCTCTGCAGTTTTTTTGTTAAAAAATACAAAAGCTACACAGGAAGAAATCCCAAAAGCGGTGAGAAGGTAATAATAAAGCCCAAAAAACTTCCTTTTTTCAAATCCGGGAAAGAACTGAAAGAACGGGTAGATAATTAAATTTGTGTCCTGGTTTGAATCAATAATAGATCAAGAACAGCCAGTAAGACATTTAAAAAATATTCTTCTGAACGGGACTATACCTAATGCCCTTCTTTTTACCGGTACTGATGGAATTGGGAAAAGCACTGCGGCCCTCGTTTTCGCAATGGCATGCAATTGCAGGGGCAGAGAAGACCTGCCAAATAATAAACATTATTCTGATGATCAGCTGTCAGCAGCCGATCCCTGCGGTCGTTGCAGATCATGCAGGAAAATCCAATCAGGTAACCACCCAGATATAATTCGAGTTGAGCCGTCCGGTCCTTTTATCAGGATCAATCAAATTCGCGACATCTGTGATACGCTTTCCCTGAAGCCATACGAGGCAAGATTACGTATCGTTATAATTTCCGATGCCCAGGCTATGAATCCTCAAGCAGCTAATGCTCTGCTTAAAGTGCTGGAAGAACCACCTGAGCGGACTGTTTTAATACTTACCGCATTGCAGGCATCTGATTTGCTTCCAACAATTGTATCGCGCTGTCAGCATATCAGATTTAACCCCATTCATAGAGAAAAGCTAAAGACTTTTCTGGTTGAAAAACATGGGCTTGATGCCGAAGATGCAGCAATATTTTCAGCCATAGCAAACGGGAGTATAGCCAAGGCTCTTTCTATGATAAGAAATAATAGCCAGGCGAATTGGATTTGCCTCAGGGATTGGCTGTTAAATATTATTGGATTGGAAAAGACCGGATCTTTGTCTTTAGAACCAATTATTATACTTTTCTCATTTGCGGAACGGTTATCAAAGAATAAAGAAATTATTCAGGACTCTCTTGAGATTATTAAAACTTATTTGCGCGATCTGATTATTTATAAATATAGTCCTGAAAAAATTATCAATAAGGACTTGATTCGCAAGATTCAATATGCTTCACAGAAAATTACGGTCAAATCGCTTCTTTCACAAATAGAAGCCATTCAAAAAGCGCAGAAGGACATACAGGCAAACACGAATTTAAGACTGACCTTAGAAGTAATGATGTTAAGACTTTCAAGGGTTGAGAAATTTGGAATATGAGAAAAATTGTTAGAATAAGATTTAAACCTGCAGGTAAGCTTTATGACTTTGACTGCGGTGCGTTTGTTTTAAATAAAAATGACCATGTGATTGTTGAAACCGAGCAGGGGCTTGGTTTAGGGGTTGTTGCTATTCAACCTGTTCCCTATGAGGAAAAAATGACGGACAGGCCTTTGAAACAGGTTTTCCGCTTAGCCGGTGAAGCGGATTTTGAGCAAAAAGAGAAAAATCTTATTACAGAAAAAGTTGCTTACACTTTTTGCTTTGACTGCATAAAACAATTAGAGCTTAAAATGAATCTTTTTTCTGTTGAAAGCACCTTTGACGCGAGTAAATTAACATTTTTTTTCACTTCTGAAGGCCGTGTGGATTTCCGGCAGCTCGTAAAGATGCTGGTCAAAGAGTTTGGGGTAAGAATTGAGATGCGGCAGGTAGGGATACGCAACCAGGCCAAGATGTGCGGCGGTGTAGGAAGATGCGGGCGTGAAATTTGCTGTTCGGCATTCATAGGGAAATTCGATCCTGTGTCCATACGCATGGCAAAAGAGCAGAATTTGTCCTTGAACCCAACCAAGATATCCGGAATGTGTGGTCGCCTTATGTGCTGTCTGGCTTTTGAACATGAAACTTATCAAAAACTGAGAAAACAATTTCCTAAAGTGGGTAAATTAGTGAATACAGCTGAGGGCAATGGCAAAGTTATTCGTCATAACTTAATATGCAACAGGATGACCGTTCGTTTAGATAACGATTCAGAAATAGAGGTCCGGTTGGATGAAATTATAACAGGAGATAAATAGGGAATGCCAAAGCCCTTTTATATAACAACGCCCATCTATTATGTTAATGCAAGGCCTCATCTGGGGCATGCTTATTCTACTATTGTTGCGGATGTTGTATGCCGATATAATTTAATGCATGATAGAGTGACTTTCTTTCTTACCGGTACTGATGAGCATGGAGACAAGATTGTTCGTGCCGCAAAGAATGAGAATCTTAGCCCCAGGGCATACGTAGATAAAATAAGCGGTCTTTTTAAAGACCTTTGTCCGGAACTCAGAATTAGATACAATCATTTTATACGCACCACAGATCCGGCCCATATCGCAGTGGTAAAGCATATACTGCAAAAGATATATGATTCGGGTGAAATATATTTTAGTGAATATGAAGGGCTTTACTGTTTCGGCTGTGAAAGGTTTTACACTGAGCGCGAGCTTGTTGACGGCAGATGCCCTGATCATAAAACAAAGCCCGAAGTTATCAAGGAGTCCAATTATTTTTTTAAGATGAGCAAATATCAGGACTGGCTTATAGACCATATTAATAATAATCCTGATTTCATACGCCCGGAACGGTACAAAAATGAAGTTTTGTCTTTTTTAAGCGAGCCCCTTGAAGACCTGTGCATATCTCGTCCAAAAACACGCCTCGAGTGGGGTATCAGTCTTCCATTTGATGACAACTATGTTACATATGTCTGGTTTGATGCTTTAATAAATTATATTTCTGCTATTGGATATCCGGATGGAGAATTATTTAAAAAATTCTGGCCGCATGTTAATCACATTGTTGCCAAAGATATCCTTAAACCCCATGGTATTTACTGGCCTATTATGCTGAAGGCGGCAGGCATCCCGGTTTATAAGCATCTGAATGTTCATGGATACTGGAATGTTGACCAGAGCAAGATGTCCAAAAGCCTCGGCAATGTTATAGAACCTCTTCAAATAAAAAATAAATACGGACTGGATGCGTTCAGGTTTTTTATCATGCGGGATATGGTATTTGGCCTTGATTCCAGTTTTTCTGAAGAGTCTATGGTGCAGCGCATTAATTCTGATCTGGCGAATGACCTGGGGAATCTGTTTAGCAGAGTTCTTGCAATGGCTCACAAATATTTCTCAGGGGAAATTCCGGAAGTTGATCCTGTTTTAGAGCAGGAGTTACAGCTTGGCCTTGAATCAGATGCAATTAAGGCTATTGATAAATTCGAGAGCGCCATGGAAAATTTTGAATTTCATAAGGCTCTCATAGCTATCTGGGAATTTATAAGCCGGATGAACAAATATGTTGATACCACAGCGCCATGGGAACTTGCGAAGAAAAAATCCAGCAGAAAACAGCTTGAAGCTGTAATCTATAATCTTCTTGAAGGACTCAGAGTCATATCCGGTCTTATCTATCCGGTAATGCCGGATACCTCTGAAACCATGCAGAAGCATCTCGGAACAAATCCTGATGAGAATTATTACAAATTAGAAATTCTCAAAAAATGGGGAACTATAAAGTCCGGTAGTAAACTTCCAAAATTAGTTACACTTTTCCCAAGAGTTACCATTTGAATTAATAAGCTGGTTGTTCGTTATTTATAGCAATAACTGATAATGAGACAAAACAGATTTAAATCCGAGCATGAAACCCTTAAAAGACCTGGATGGAGAGATTATCAGGCAAGGCTGAAAAGGTTTGTCTTAATAACTACATTAACCAAAAGAATTATTAAATATTCTTTTTTCCTTATATTAACATTGGTTGGTTTTTATTTAATAGTCGGCAAACTTGGCTGGACCGCATTTAATTACTCACAAAAAGATTATAGTCGCGAATCTAAGAAGCAGGTTTCAAAGAAAAAGCTAATTGACAAAAATGATATTCAGACTCTGCTGGATAAAAGGGCCTTTGTTAACCTTAAGGATAAGAGCTTTGATTTAGTTGTAAATAGCCAAAAATTAAGAGTTAATACCAGCCTTGACCTTTCTCTACAGCATTATTTACAAAAAAAGATTGATAGGGATACATCCCGATATGTAGGGATTGTGGTTATGGATCCTTCTACAGGAAGGGTTTTGTCGATGGTTAGTTTTGATAAAACAGATCCATCAAACAATCCATGTATAGACAACGAATTTCCTGCTGCGAGTATTTTTAAAATTGTTACAGCGGCGGCAGCCGTTGAAAAATGCGGTTTTAATTTAAGCTCCAAATTTTCATACAACGGCAGAAAATACACTTTATATAAATCCCAGCTAAAAGATAAAACAAACAAATACACCAACAAAACAACATTAAAGGACTCATTTGCCCAGTCAGTCAACCCTGTTTTCGGAAAAATCGGAGCAAATTACCTTGGCAAGAGCAATCTTGAAGAATATGCTTTAGCATTTGGCTTTAACCGAAAAATCAATTTTGAGATTCCACTTTCTCCAAGTTTTATTTCTTTATCTGATGATCCTTATCAGTGGGCTGAAGTTGCCTGCGGATTTAACCATGAAACCAAAATATCACCTGTTCACGGAGCAGTTATAACCTCGGCAATTCTTAATCAGGGCAGGATGATAGAACCTACAATTGTAGATCAAATAATTGATGGCGCTGGGCATACCATTTATCGCGGCCATATCGTAACTATGAATCGGGCGATGACGTCCGAATCATCAGATGTAGTTAACAACCTCATGAGGGCATCGATACGTTCGGGCACTTGTAGTAAAATTTTTAGAGGTCGCGGAACCGATCATATTCTTTCCAGGCTAAATATTGGTGGTAAAACCGGTTCTATAGACACAAAAAAACACGATGGCAGATATGACTGGTTTGTGGGTTTCGCCGAGGAGAAGGAAGGTGCAGGAAAGCTTGTTATATCCGTTATTGTGGTTCATGAAAAGTATATAGGAACAAGAGCAAGTCAATATGCTCGCATGGCGATAAAAGAGTATTTTCGCGATTATTTTGCAAAAAATAAGACAGATCTTAAGAGAGCGAGCAGTTAAACAACCATACTAAGGAGATTTGTTATGCCGGGTTTTGAAATATTTGGCGATGAGGAGCGCAAAGAGGTCGGCGATGTCCTCGATACAGGTGTGCTTTTCCGTTATGGTTTTGATCAGGCAAGAAAAGGACACTGGAAGGCCAGAATGTTTGAGGCTGAACTGTCAGAACGCGTAGGGGTAAAATACTCTCATTTATGTTCCAGTGGTACCGCTGCCCTGAACATAGCCTTAGCCTCATGCGGTGTCGGCGCAGGGGATGAAGTCATTGTTCCCCCTTTTACATTTATAGCAACCATTGAAGCTGTCCTGAGTGCAGGTGCTGTCCCTGTATTTTCTGAAATAGATGAGACTCTATGCCTGGACCCTGAAGCCATCGAAAAAGTTATTACTCCGCGTACAAAGGCTGTATTGCCTGTTCACATGTGCGGCGCTATGGCTCGTATTGATGAAATCAGGGATTTTTGTGATAAAAAAGGCCTTATTCTTATAGAGGATGCCTGCCAGGCTATAGGTGCAACTCTTGGCGGAAAGGCTTTGGGGACATTCGGCCAAATGGGTTGTTTTTCGTTTGATCCCGTCAAAACAATTACATGCGGCGAGGGCGGCGCTGTTATTACTGATGACAAAGAACTTTATACAGCAGCAGATAACTTTGCCGACCACGGGCATGATCATATAGGCAATGACAGGGGGCTCGAGGGCCACCCCATTCTCGGCACAAATTTTCGCATCAGTGAGCTTAATGCGGCAGTGGGGCTGGCGCAGCTGAGAAAACTGGATTACATTCTGGAGAAACAGCGTGCAAATAAAAAAGCCATAAAGGATGCATTATCACAACCGGATTTAAAATCGGCAAAAATATCTTTCAGAAAAATTCCAGATGAAAAAGGAGATTCCGCAACATTTCTTTCTTTCTTAATGCCTGATGAATCAAGAGCCAGGAAGGTGGCTATGAATTTTGGCAAGGCCGGTGTTGATTCATGTTTTTTCTGGTATGATAACAACTGGCATTATATGCGCAACTGGAATCATCTTAAAAAGCTTAAATCTTCGGCAATGCTGCCTGTAAAGCTGCTTGATTACTGTCCTGATTATGCCAATGTAAATCTTCCTCAATCCGACGGTATAATGGGCAGGACGATATCAATGCTGATAAAGCTGTCATGGAGAGAGGAAGACCTGACCCAGCGTATAGAGAAGATGATTGATGTCCTAAAAATAAACTAATCATGATCAAGGATAAAATTTTACCACGGAACGACACGGAGTTTCACTGAAAATTTTAAACAATGAGTAAGTTACTATATGAAGAATATTCTGATAATTCAGTGTAATTCCGTGAAAATCCGTGGTGAACTATTACGATTGAGGAATAATAATATATGTTTAGAAATTTTAGAATGATTTCTTATGTTGTTTTCGGTAGAGGTTGTTTTAATCAGCTTGAATCCATTCTTGCTGAAAAACGCAGCGATAGCGATTCATTCATGGTTTTTCTTGTGGATGATGTTTTTGAATCCAGCAGTTTAATACAAAGAATTCATCTTGGAAGCAGGGATCAAATCATATTGGTCAACGTAGGTGATGAACCTAAAACAATCTATGTTGATGAACTTACAGACAAGGCAAGAAACTTTTCAAGTCGCTTGCCCGATGGAATTATCGGCATAGGCGGCGGGAGCACACTGGATCTTGCAAAGGCAGTATCTCTTATGCTGACAAACTCTGGTTCTTCTGCTGATTACCAGGGCTGGGATTTAATAAAAAATCCGGCTGTCTATCATGTTGCAATTCCCACCCTTTCAGGTACTGGAGCCGAGGTTTCCCGTACAACTGTGCTTACCGGTCCCGAGAAAAAACTTGGTATAAATTCGGACTATACTGTATTTGATCAGATAGTGCTTGATCCCGAGTTAACTGCCGGGGTGCCGGCAGATCAGCATTTTTATACAGGCATGGACTGTTATATACATTGTGTGGAATCTTTAACTGGAACTTATCTTAACGCTTTCAGCAAGTCATATGGCGAAAAGGCGCTTGATCTTTGCAGGGAAGTTTTTCTGGTCGGCGGCGAGGATAGCGCGGACAAACTGATGATGGCTTCATATTTTGGAGGTATGAGCATAGCCTACTCACAGGTCGGAGTATGTCATGCACTTTCATACGGTCTTTCGTTTGTTCTCGGTACTCACCATGGAATAGGCAACTGCATAGTTTTTGACTGTTTGGAGGAATTTTATCCAGAGGGGGTTCGTGAATTCCGCCGGATGATGGAAAAAAGTAATATTAAACTACCACGAAATCTTACAGCCGGTATCGAAAACTCGAAACTGGAAAAAATGACGGATGTAGCTCTGATGCTTGAGCCGTTATGGGAAAATGCTCTGGGGCCTGAGTGGAAGAAGGTAATGAACAGGGAAAGGATTAAAGAGTTATATCGACAGATGTAATACTTATTGGAAATTGAAAACTTGAAATTAGAAATTGGGGGAAACAGTACAAAAGCAAGGCCAAATTTCCAATTTCCAATTTCAATGTTCCGTGAAATCGATCACACCTGAAGCTCATGCACGGCCGGTTTTTGTTTCATAAAGCTAAAATATTACAAGAATAGAAAGATAAAATCTTAATGATATATTTAAAGAAAATCGTCAGTCTTGTTAAAGGATTAATCGGCCTTGTCCTTCCTTGTTTTTTATTTGATGTCTATTTTGGAAGGAGCCCTGCAGTTTTGCCGGATAATTCCATTGTTTTTTTACCCTGCAGCGAAAACATCCTTTGTTGTGGTATTGCCGGGCTTGTTTCTTTTAAGAGAAAAGAAAAAAAAGCCGACCATATAAATATAGCATCCCTGAATGATATGGCCATGAAGATCAGCATAAAA
Organism: Desulfobacteraceae bacterium; assembly: GCA_013792055.1. GTDB lineage: Bacteria > Desulfobacterota > Desulfobacteria > Desulfobacterales > ETH-SRB1 > B13-G4. The sequence continues at coordinate 4,462 of VMSQ01000084.1, read as the reverse complement.
GGCTACATGAACTGCGCTCAAAATAATAAATCTTTAATTATTGATTATCTTGGTGGCCAGGAACTCATAGCTTCATTTCTGCATTCTGTGCAGTTTTTAAAGGGAGACGACTATTTTACTGAATGTTTTGCCGAAAAAGATATCCAGGACAAACTTTCAAAATTATCAGCTCATCTTAATGACATAATAGACAGGGAATCAAAAATGCTGTCAGATAATATGGGATTTATTGATGCTGATATAGTTGATACTATGTCTCGCAGAATTGAAGACCTAAAGGATATTTCATGGTGCATTACCTCGGAAATTTTAGATAATATTATCAAAGTTGGGGAGCTTTTTAACCAGAATCCTCAGCCCATTACTTCTTCCACATTAAAAGTCGTAAAAGATATCAATGCTGTTCTGAACAGTATAGACCGTCTTGAGGTAAGAGGCCGTGATTCAGCCGGTATATCTCTTATGTTTATCCTTGAGAAAGAAGAGTTTGAAAGATTTAAAGAAAAGCTCAGCAAATCAGGCAACAGCAATCTGGTTGATCAGTTCATAGCAAGGTCAAACCATGATGTCCTTGTCAACATGAGCATAGATACTAATGAAACAAAAGATGAAAAAGGAGAAGAATGCGTTAGCATTGCCATTACCTATAAGATTGCTGCTGAGATAGGTAGCCTTGGAGACAATATTAGTTTCTTGAGGGATCAGATAAAAAATGATCTGATTTTTCAAACACTTATTTTTTGCCCGTACAAATATCATACCATTGGAGCTCATACACGCTGGGCTTCTGTTGGAGGCATTACTGAACCCAACTGTCATCCGGTTGATAATAAAGGGACTAAAAACATATCAGATAAAAGCGGAATAATTCATGTCTGTCTTAATGGAGATATCGACAATTACATTGAGCTTAAAGAAGCATATGAAAGCAAAGGCAATATAATACATAAAGACATTACAACCGATACCAAAATTATCCCACTGCAAATTGAAAAATATATATTGCAGGGAAATGATCTGGAGGAAGCATTCCGCCTGGCGGTCAATGATTTTGAAGGCTCTCATGCCATATTCATGCATTCAGACCTTGCTCCAGGCAAGCTTTTTCTTGCCCAGAAAGGCAGTGGTCAGGCCATCTTTATAGGTCTGTCTGAAGATCATTATATACCAACATCTGAAGTTTACGGTTTTGTTGAGCAGACTCCATTTTATCTCAAGATTGATGGAGAAAAGGTTGTTGAAGGAAAGGACGGCAAAACTCATGGACAGATTTTTGTATTAAGCCAGGAAGCTATCGGAGGCCTGCAAGGCATTAAAGCAATGTTTTACGATGGAACTCAGGTTGAAATTAGTGCAAAAGACATAAAACATACAGAGATAACATCAAGAGACATAGACCGTCAGGGGTTTTCTCATTATTTTCTGAAAGAAATTTCCGAAGCCCCTGTTGCAGTGGAAAAGACTCTTCAGAATCGCTGGAAAATCGAGGAAGACGGGAGACAGAGGTACGTATTAACACTTGATGAAAAAGTTTTTCCAATATCCATTCAGCAGGCGCTTATAAATAATAAAATACGCAGGATTTATTTTGTAGGTCAGGGTACAGCAGGAGTTGCTGCACAGGTATGTGCAGATATTTTAAATTACTATATAGATGAGCCGTCTTTTATCGCCTGTTCACTTAAAGCATCAGAACTCAGTGGATTTAAACTTAATGAGGATGATGACAAGAACAGCATGGAAGATGCACTTGTTGTTGCTATTAGTCAGTCCGGCACAACAACAGATACAAATCGTACCGTGGACATGGTTAAAGAACGAGGCGCTTATACCATTGCCATAGTTAACCGCAGGGATTCAGATATTACGTTTAAGGTTGACGGTGTTATGTATACCAGCAGCGGACGTGATATTGAGATGTCCGTGGCTTCAACAAAGGCATTTTATTCTCAGATTATAGCTGGGGCTCTCTTGGGCCTTAAAATTGCAAGCTTGAAGGGTTTACGTAATAATGAGTTTATTGCAGAAGAAATAAGGCAGATGCAGAAAATTCCATCACATATGAGAAAAGTTCTATCTATGAGAGAAGAGATAGAAAAATCCGCCCAAAAGCTTGCTGCAACAAAAAATTACTGGGCAGCAGTTGGAAGTGGCCCCAATAAAGCTTCTGCAGATGAAATCCGTATCAAACTGAGCGAACTCTGCTACAAGACAATTTCCTCTGATTACATAGAGGATAAAAAACATATAGATTTATCATCTGAGCCTCTTATAATTGTGTGTGCTGCAGGGGCAAAGAGAAATGTTATAGGTGACATCATTAAGGATACGGCCATTTTTCAGGCACATAAGGCAACTCCTGTCGTTATAGCTGACGAAGGAGAGAATGGATTTTATGCTTATGCAGAAGATGTATTTCATGTGCCGGTTGTAAGCCAGCATTTTGCACCTATCCTGAACACTCTTGTCGGGCATATGTGGGGATACTATGCCGCCCTTGCCATTAACGAAGGGTCGCGTTTTTTATATGCATTTCGTAAGGAACTACAGGATACTATTGATAATTATGCAGATAAAGGCCTTGATGTTTACGAAGTTATACTTGAAAAAACGTTCAGAGAAAAAATTGCACATTTTTACAAGCAATTCAGAGCAAAAAAAATCGAAAAAGAATTCCCGACTTCTATTGCCAAGGCTTCAGATCTGACACTTCTTCTTAAGTATCTGTCCGGGAGGCTTCCTTTTTCAGATTTTGAGATAGACTTTGGGAAAAAGGGAACCGCACTTAACATGCTTAATACTATGTTTGAATATATTGGAGAATCTATAAATTATATGTCCCGTCCTGTGGATGCAATAAAACACCAGGCCAAGACAGTTACTGTCGGTACAAGTCGCATCAGTGAAAAACTGGAAGGTCTTCTTTTTGATGAGCTGTCAAAGCGCAATTTTAGTGTTTCACAGCTTATAAACAAAAATATTATTGTTCTTAAAAATCTTCAGGGAGTTATTTCACATATCGAGGGTTCGACTCTATACAGAATAGGCGATCTTAACCTTCTTGGTGAACCGACAAATGGGACCACAATAGAGGTTTTAGAGAAAAATGGTTCTTTAAAAAGCATTCCATCAAGGGTTGAAAAGGATACCAAGCTTAAGGGTACTAAAAGAATAATTGTTCGACAGGAGAATGTATATATTGGCAAAGGCAGGAAAGATGACCGCAGTATTCTTGTTATTCCAATAATCTCAGATTCTCCTGAAATGCCTAATATGATAAGACATCTTCTTTTATTGAATATTGCATTTAAAGAAGAAGTCCCCCTTGCAGCTAAGATAAAAGCGCTTGGCGGCAAGTATGAGCATATAAAGAATATTGTTCAGGAAAACAGCATTGCTTGGGACGATAATTACCTTGAATCAGTTGAGATAGAGGAACTTTTCGGCAGGTCTGCTGAGAAGATAGGGGAATTTATAGTATCCCTTCAAGGGTAACGGTTCAGGGTTCACGGTTCACGGTTTTTTAAATGAATTTTGGGCATACTTCAGCAAACCCCCAAAAAACGTATGCCATGTGGGTTCCCACGCTGGCGCATGGGAACCAAGCAAGGAGACAACTCAGATGTCATCTGCAACTTTTCCACGAAAGATCGAAAAATTTGAGATTCAAGCCTACAAGAGGCCAAAGGATTTGAGAAGCATTAAAAAGACTCATATTTCTTACTCCGGATCACTTCAAAAGCATCAGTATGATCCTGGTAAGATTATTCTGGTGCCTGACCCATACAGTTCCGATGCTTTTTACTATGAATTTAAAATTGATGATATTTTTTATGTAGAAGAACTTCCCAGTCTTGTAAGCATGGAAGGTGAAACTGTTACAATGGCCAGGATTTGGATAAAAAAAATGAGCGTGGGAATAAAGAGTTTCCCTTTTATTGTTGAGGATACAACGGCATTATAAATTGGAAACTTGAAATTGGAAAGTAGAAATTAGGAAGAGATTAAAATAGAAATTCGAAATTGGAAATTGGGAAGAACAGTACAAAAGCATGAAGGCCAAATTTCCAATTTCTAATTTCAACGTTCCGTGAACGGTTACAAATAATGAAACCTGCGATTGCAATAGTTGGTTGCGGAAGAGTCGGCACTGCCCTTGCGAAATTTTTATCAGAAGCCGGCTACAGACTTTCCGGCCTTTCAAGTAAAAGCCTATCGTCTGCAAAAAGGGTCGCAGGCTTAACAGGAGCCGAATATTTTACTAAAACACCCTGGGAAATAACTAAAGAAGCAGATATTGTTTTTTTAACAACTCCGGACAGCGCAATATCCGATCTATGCAGTAGTATTGCATATAATGACGGTTTCAAAAGAGATTCCTTGGTGTTGCATTGCAGCGGAGCCCTCCCGTCAACGATTTTATCATCGGCAAAAAGTTGTGGCGCTTTTATCGGGTCAATGC
>VMSQ01000090.1 GCA_013792055.1 Desulfobacteraceae bacterium | reverse complement strand
GCCTCTTATTGCCGCGGTTATAAGGGATGAAGAACTTATAATCCCAAGCGGCGATGACAGGCTTTTGCCTGGAGATCTGGTATATTTTATCAGTGAAGATGACAAGCTTATGGATACCCTTGCAATATTTGATAAACATGCAGAGCCCGTTAACAGGGTTTTGATTGTCGGAGGAGGCCGAATAGGATTAAGGCTGGCCACTCTGCTTGATGATAAACCTATTTATACAAAAATAATCGAAAAAAATCCTGATAGATGCGCCAAACTCGCAGAAAAGCTGAACAAGGTCGTAGTTCTTCATGGAGACGGTTCTGATCAACGGCTGCTTAACGAAGAAAATATTCAGGAAACGGATTTCGTCATTACGCTTACAGATGATGAAGAAATAAACATTTTAGCTTCTTTGCTTGCCAAAAAGCTGGGGGCACGAAAAACAATAACAAAAATCAGTAAATTCAGCTACTTTCCACTTATGTCAATGATCGGAATCGAGCAAGTGGTTAGCCCGAGGCTTTCTGCTATAAATACAATTTTGCAGCATATAAGACGAGGAAAGATTCTTTCCTCTTTATCAATTAAAGGGGAGCAAGCCGAATTCATGGAGGCAGTTGCTCTTGAAACTTCAGAAATCGTAGGAAGACCTTTAAAGAACATATCATTCCCAAAGGGGTCACTTGTAGCAAGTATAATTCGGAATGATAATATAATTATCCCTTCCGGCGACAGCGTTATTGAACCTGATGACAGAATCATAATATTTGCTACAAGGCAGGCCATACCAAAAATCGAAAAGATCCTTACAGTAAAACTGGAGTATTTCTAAATGCGCTGGCGTTATATCCTGAATGTCGTTGGGATATTAACTCTTTTTTTTGGCCTCACCATGTTATTTCCCATAGCAGTCGGTCTTTATTATAAGGATCAAAGCGTTATTCCTTTCTTAAAGTCCATCGCCATTACGACTTTTGCAGGTCTGCTGCTACACCTGTGTTTTAGGGGGTCAAGAGTAGATACAATAAGTCAGCGTGAAGGGATGGCGATTGTATCCATCGGCTGGACAACTATTGGAATTTTCGGCGCACTTCCGTTTTATCTGTCAGGTGGTGAATTTATAACTTTTGCAGATGCATTTTTCGAATCAGTGTCAGGAGTCACAACCACTGGAGCATCGGTATTAACAAATATTGAAGCTGTATCAAAAGGCCTTCTTTTCTGGCGCAGTTTTATTCAGTGGCTTGGCGGAATGGGAATAATAGTCTTATCAATTGCCATACTCCCCTTTTTAGGCGTTGGCGGCATGCAGCTTTATAAAGCAGAGGTACCAAGCCCCATACCCGACAAGCTAAGGCCGCGCATTAAAGACACAGCCTTGGTCCTCTGGAAAGTTTACGCTCTGATTTCTTTATTAGAGGTTATTCTCCTTATGATAGGGGGCATGAGTCTCTATGACGCCCTGTGCCATACCTTTACAACAATGCCAACCGGCGGATTTTCAACCAAAAACACCTCTATAGCCCATTTTGACAGCGTATATTTTGATTCTGTAATCATTATATTTATGCTTTTGGCTGGAATAAATTTTTCACTTCATTATCAGATGCTAAGGGGAAAAACACTTGCTTTCTGGAAAGATTCAGAGTGCCGGTTCTTTCTGGGAGCTATTATTTTTCTGATTGTAGTCGTTAGTTTTAATATTTACGGTACTGTATACGAAAATATCTTTCAGGCACTTCGCTATGGTGCCTTTCAGGTGGTTTCTATTATTACGACCACAGGCTATGCTACTGCAGATTTCGATCAATGGCCTGCCATGTCCAAGCTGATACTGCTTTTGTGCATGTTTATGGGAGCATCAGCGGGTTCGACCGGCGGGGGAATGAAATTTCTTCGAGTTATGCTTTATTTTAAATACTGTTATAAAGAGCTTTTTTCCCTGATTCATCCCAGGGCAGTCACCCATATCAAAATCGGCGGCAAAGTAGTTCCAGAGGATGTTACAAGAAGTGTTCTTGGGTTCCTGGGGCTCTACATGGGGCTATTCGCTCTATGTTCCGTGGCTCTGGCAGGCATGGGCGTGGATTTTGTAACATCATTTGGTGCTGTTGCAGCCACAATAGGAAACGTAGGCCCGGGTTTTGCAAACGTGGGACCAGCTCTAAACTACGCCCAGATACCCTATCTCGGCAAATGGCTGCTGATATGGTGCATGCTGTTAGGAAGGCTTGAAATATACACAATTATAATCTTTCTGGTACCAGAGTTCTGGCGCAAATAAATTTGTTGACAAAATTAAAATTTATATTTAAAAATACTGCTTTTTAAGGGCCGTTAACTCAGTCGGTAGAGTATCTGCCTTTTAAGCAGAGAGTCGCGCGTTCGAGTCGCGCACGGCCCACTTTAAGTCGCTGTTTTTACTTACGTCCCCATCGTCTAGCCTGGTCCAGGACACCGGCCTTTCACGCCGGCAACAGGGGTTCAAATCCCCTTGGGGACGCCAATAGTAAAATCAATAAGTTAGCTAATGTTTTAAAATCTTTTCAGAATACTCAAAAATTAATACCCAACAAACCTCATAAAAAACCCGACTTCCTTTAATTGGAGATCGGGTTTTTTTATCATTTCATTGTCTTTCTTAATCTGTACAATCGTTATTTGATACCCAAGAATCAATAGACAAAATAGTATTCCCATGCTTTATCGATCGATTCATTCGTTAATACTGCTGGTTTCATGTTAAAACTTGCAAAATCAATTATTTGGTCAATAAGATCTCTTGGGTGGCAACAAGCTAATTTTCTTTGTGATCGCTCATATTTTTCTATCAGATAGTTGAAGACATCTTCATTGAAGCTGATTCTGTTGGAGATGCATATGTTTTCAAATATTTTACGGAATTCTTCCACTGTAGTATAATCCATTTTGATTTTGTACTTTAGTCTTCTTAAAAAAGCATCATCAGCAATTTCTTTAGGTGGAAGGTTGGTTGCAAAGATAACCAATTGGTCAAATGGGATTGCAAACTTCATTCCTGTGTGCAATGTCAAAAAATCAGTTTGACGATCTAATGGGATTATCCACCTGTTCAGGAGGGTTTGGGGATCAACAATTTGCCGTCCAAAATCGTCAACAATGAATAAGCCATTGTTTGCTTTCATTTGTAAGGGTGCTTCATAGTACTTCGAATTGGGATTAAAATTCAAATCAAGTATCTTCAGGGTCAGTTCTCCACCTGCGATGACTACTGGCCGTTTAATTTTTATCCATCTTTGGTCTAACTGATTATCTGCCTCTTTTGAATCAACAGCTATGTGATTGACTTGATCATAAACAACAATGATCTGGTTACCGGCTAATACAGAATATGGGACATAAACTTCACCCGGAAGCGAATGCCCAATACATTCGGCAATCGTTGTTTTGCCATTACCAGGAGGTCCGTATAAAAATATTGGTTTTGCCGAATTGATTGCCGATCCATAAGTTTTTATCCTATCCTCACTTACAACGATATTTGAAAAAGCATTGTTCAAATGTTCTTTTGTAATTTCAATGCTTTTTATTGTTTGAATTCCAATGGCATATTTATAATCTTCCAATGACACCGGAGCAGGACCGACATATCTGCATTCATCCAGGAGTTGACTGGCACGATTGATACCGGAATCAGTCATTGCATACTGAGAGGTTATAAGTAATGTGCCACCCTTGGCGATTTCAATAAAACCATCTTTCCTTAGATCGGTGATAATGTTCAAAATAACAGAAGGAGGTAATTTTATTTTATCCGTTAAATGCTCTATTGTGAATTTCTTTAAAAATATACAATGCTTCAGGATCAAGTCGGTGATGAATCCAGTTTCAATATTGGTTTCAGATACATTGCTTGGTTCATGTGGCGTAAACTTGAAAAAATTGGTTAAATCCGATTCAGTAATAAGGCCCAGCGCAATCAGGTTGGAACCAATCTTCCCACCCAATAAACGTTGTCGTTCATACGCTTTAGCCAATTCGTCTTTTGATATTAACCCCTTTTTCAAAACACGCTGACCTAATAGATCAATCATTTTATTCCTTTCAGATGGCTACCACCTACCAGAGTGGCTGTAATTTGAATGGTTCATTCTACAGCAAGAAACTTATCAAATAATAGATTCAAGAATAATGCCTTTAATTAAATGAGTTTGTATGCTTTTTCAATATTTTGTTTAAGTGGCGGTGTCTGAGTTGATCGATTTGAATCAAAAAAGGGCATTGTTAATTTAATATAGCTGACAGCCCATCGTTCCATTTGAGCATTAAGAGCATGACGGAATACAGAAGCATTTTTTTGCTTTTACTGTAGCATTTTGTCCCAACTCAAGCCCGCTTGCGGGCAAAATGCCCCTGATTATACAATGCGAATTATCTGACGTGCAACACACCATAAAAAATCAATCGGTGCTGCCGACTTCATCGACAAGCCATATCGCCTCAGAGATATGTTCCAGAGGATAAGAGGGGTTCTGGATCAGGACAGGAGTTCACTGTGAATACAAAATTTTGCCCCTTGCACTTATAACTATTTCTTCAACAGAAATTTTCTTGCCGGATGCCTCCATGCCCTTTTTAACTATCATGGGAAGTCCGGAGCAGCAGGGCACCTCCATTGTAATAACTAAAATGCTTTTGATATCAGCTATATTGAAAATTTCGGTAAACTTATTTATATAGTCCTGAACATCATCAAATTTTGGACAGCCCATCAATAAAACTCTTCCCTTAAGAAAATTTCTATGAAGATCAGGCAGAGCCACTGGCACGCAATCCGCAAGCACCAGTAAATCCGCCCCTTTTAGAAATGAAGCATTTGCAGGCACAAGCCTTATTTTTACCGGCCAGTGGGAAAGTGACGAAACAAGCTCTCCGGCAGCAGGTTTAATTGCAACAAAACCTGATTCAGGCAAAACAAAACTTTGAATTTTTGTTGACGGGCAGCCGCAGGAAAGAGTCGGCTCTTCGTTTTTATCATTCTTTTTTTCAGACAGATATTCTTCAACAGCCTCTTCATCAAAGTCATCAGCCTCCCGCTCAATTATTTTCAAAGCATCATTAGGGCATTCGCCAAGGCATGCACCAAGGCCATCACAAAACCTGTCCTCAACGACACGTGCCTTGCCGTCAACTATCTGAATTGCTCCCTCTGCACATGACGGCACGCACTGGCCGCACCCGTCACACTTTTCTTCATCGATTTCTATTATCTTGCGAAGTACCTTCATTTTATATCCTATTGTCCAAAGACATTTCTTGCTTCTTTTCTGCCGGTTTCAGTCAAAAAAGATTTTTCAATAACTTCAGCAAGCCTTTCATTATCCACAGGATTTTTCTTTTGTTTTTCCTCAAGGTTGACGATAAGGTCTGCATCATAAATTATCTTGAAATTTAAGCTTGCATCAGACGGTGGATGATGGTGATGAGCTATTATATCGCATACCTCCTCAATAAGCTCCTTGTTTGCCCCAAGCTCTGTCATTATAGACTTTGCAATTGGCGGCCCTGTTTTTTCATGGTTTTCAGCCACAGACCCAGCCTTTATTCGCTTTGCTTCATGAATACCAATATCATGCAGATATGCGGCTGCCAGAACCACGGCCATGTTTCCGCCTTCGCCCTTTCCGATCCGTTCAGTATAACGCGCTACACGCATTGCATGGCCGATCTGTTTAAAATCTTTTTTAAAATATTTTTTCATTTCAACTGCAATTCGTTCTTTAAGCATTTCTTCCCTCTGTGCCTTGTATGCTGAGGGAAGATCGCCAATACACTGCTCTGCATACTGGCAGTATGCGGCACAGCCGAAGTCCATTTTAGGATTTATAAACTTGTGCCCACAATTGCGGCATTTTCGTGTTGTATCATCCTTGAAAAATTCAACATCTTTGCCGCATTCAGGGCATTTAACATCAAAGACCGCCCCTGGTTTCCAGTACCTTATGTCCTGTCCCGGACATTTCATTATAGTTTTTCCTTAAATTTTAAGATGATGCAATGTCCCTTCATTTTATTTACGCTCAATTAAAATAAACCTTATCTTAACTAAAGTCAAAAGTAACTACTCAGGTGGATAGGCTGAAGGCTGAAGACTGTTAGGGAAAAGTGCATTTTGAAGCCATGTTTGGTGCAAGAATCAGATATTTACGCCAAACTACGGCAATTGTGCTCTTCTGAGCCCTTCAGCCTTCAGTCTAAACAGCTTCGGCCTGACTACGTGAGTAGTCTCACAGTCAAAAAAGCCGGGGTACAATCAACATTTCAATAAGTTATGTTTTTTTGGGTAAAAGCAGGTTTAAACAAATTGCAGTTCATTAGTTGGGATTTGGGGCTTTAATATGCTCATCGTGTCTAATGGTTGACAGTTCTTTCATGGTTTCGCGAATTTCCTGCGAACCTTTATCACAGACTCGGCGAACGTCGGCGAATTCTTTTTTGAGTGAAAATCGTCCCCCAGTCTTAGTCAAATAATTCTTCGCAATATTACGGATAGCCTCCCAGCTGTCTCTGTGCGTCTGATTCTTTATTACTGTCAGTGTATCAAGGTTTTTCAGGCATTTTTTATGAAATACCGGTGTAAAGTATTTTGTCAGAATTATCAGCCATAAAACTAAAATTGTTAGAGCAACGGCAGCCCCTCCGCTGAACAGCGTTTGCTGATCTATGCCGGCAAAGGTTTTATTCATATTTAAGGCGAAAACTGATGCTCCTCCGCACAGCATGCTTATGATGAATCCTATCAGTGTATATTTGGCGCGAAAGGCGCTACGTTTTTTTCGATATGTAAGAAGTGCTTCAAGAAGATGAGACAGACGCCTGCCGTGAGTCTCAACAAATGTGGCCAGATGATCGAGGCGATGGCGCGGGGCATCTAAAACAGCTTCTCTTACTTCTTCACGCTGATTGTCAAGGTGACGCAGATAGCTTGTATTAGAATCCGATACATTAGAGTAAGCAGCTTTGGCGTGTGGCGAGTAAGTCAGGCGGATCATCGGGATGTCTTTTCGAACAGTCATCTGCGACAAATTCCAGCAAAGAGTTCCATATACCTGTAGCAGGTCTATAAGAGAAGAGCATTCATCTATACGATTAAGTGCAAAAATTACCCGGTCATCAAATGTGCGGTTCGGAATTATATCCTTGAGGATTGTTTGGAGTTCACGGACAGTTCCAGCCTTATGGGGGTCAAACAAAACCACCACTAAATCAGCAAGTTGCGATAGATCGCCTATAACTTCCTGGTAATTATAACCGCGGTCACGTTCAAATATGGTGTCAAGCATCCCAGGGGTGTCTATAATAGCGAGATTTTTTAGAAACGGCGAATTAACTTTTTTCAAGCGAAAATGAGAGGCAAATTTTTCTCCGTATTTCTTTAGAATTTCAAAAGGATATTCAGGGTCGTTAAGCAGATAATTGCCGTCACGTTCTTCGGTAACATATACAGAGCTGCCCTTGGGGGCTGAGTCATCGTATGTAATAATTGTGAATGAGTCGTCTGTGGGCGCCTGCCCGGTGGCTTGTATTGCAGCACCAAGAAATTCGTTAATAAGAGTGGACTTTCCTGAAGAGTAATTCCCTATCACAAGCACCTGTGGACGCCACTTTATGTTGGTTTCCAGCGGTACATCACTATAGCCGCAACGAAGAGCTACCGGTGTCAGGTGATCTGCCACCATTGACAGCAAGTCTGCCTGCAACGAATTTATCTGGCTTTCACGGTCCATTGAATTCTCCTATTAATCTCATTGTGTTGCGGGTAACTACTTATTTTTGTTTTTTAATAACTCCTGATAGGCTTCCGTTAATTTAATAAATTTATCATGTTCTCCACCTTTATCCGGATGGTATTTTTTAGCCATACGCCGGTATAAAGTCGTTAAGCCGCGGCGACTCATTTTCTTGAGCGTATCTTTTTTTATGCCGAATATTGTTATCGCTTCATCTAAGGTTACTGAACTCTTTTTAAGGGGTGGAGCATAAAACCTTTTGCCGTCAATAAAGCTCTTTATGTAATCATGTAAAAAATAGCTTTGGCCGTATTCGTTATCAAAAAATATAATAATATATCGGATTAAATATTCATGCAAGTCCGGTCCGGTATTCATCCCGGCCCAAAAGGACTTGTCTTTGTTCAGGCGGCATATCTCTTCAATAAAATGCTCATCAACTTTTTTTTGATCCAGAGCTTGGGGCATTGTCTTTGCGGTCAACTTTGAAGAAAATCTCTGCAAATCAAATATTACATAAACATATGACTTCAATTCAGAGGGATCGAGAACACCTTCCGATTCTATAAAATACTGTTCGATCTCGTCTCTTGATTTATTGAGAAGCACCTGAAAAAGTTTAGGTGATATACGTCCAATTCTTCCCTGGTCCATATTTCCGAACCTTAAAAAATGAATTCTTCTTTTATCGAGCAGATGGAACCGGGCATTTCCCCCTTTTTCTTTTACGCTTGTTTTTCTTTCCGTGCGTCCGGCTCTTTGACTGAACATTTCAAGAACATACTTTATTTCAGGCTTCAGAAAGCGCCAGAATATATTATCGAGTTCATCAAAGCCTGGCTCAACGCCCAGAGAGTTCAGCCGGTTTTCTACTTTTTCGTCAATATAGTAAGCATTCCCTCCAGGGTAAATAATATATTTTGCAGGATTGGCTCCAAGATCAAATAAGTCTCGACTTCTAAAATATTTTCCGTCCCGGTAAGATTCCCTGATGATGTAATGAAGTTTTTTTTTGATTATTTTTTGGGCCAGGTACACAGAGGTTTTACCTTCTATAGGCGCTCACAGGTTCACGGTTCACGGTTAGTCGTCTTTAACCTGGACCGTTACGTATTTGTATTTTTTGACTTTTTCCCATATGTCATAGGTATTCTTGCGGAAGATTCCGCTTAACCATGAGTTGTATCCTCTCCAGTCGGTTTTTGAATCACTCCATGCCTTTTGGAGGTTTTCAATAAAACTGCTTTTAAGTTCGGCCAAACTTATTACCCTGACAATTCCATTTTGATCGATCATAATCCTGAGCATAATTTTGTTTTTCCGGCAGATGAATTTTTCCACATCATTTGGTCTGAACTGCTTTTCAAACTCAGGATTATAAGGAGTCGGGAGTAAAAAGTTTTTGCCGAATCGCCAGATTACAAGCGGATATTTTTCATTGTAGATTCCATATGCTGTCAAATTCCTGAAATCTTCAATATCTATTTCTCTGGGATAAGGCAATGAAACCAGAAGTTGAATCTCACCGTCTATTATTCCCATTAATGAGCCTTCAAAAGGCTTCTCCCAGCCAGGATACTTATCTCCTGCTTTAATTTTTTCTAATCCGGTTTGCATTATTCTGCGTTAATCTGATCCCTTAATTTGCTGGAGCATCTGAAAGTTGCGACTTTTCTCGGCTTAAGCATCATATCTTCTCCGGTTGCAGGGTTTCTGCCCTTTCGTTCCTTTTTAAGCCTTACGCAGAATTTGCCAAATCCACTGAGCAAAACATCCTCGCCTGATTCAAGGGTTCGCTTAATGATTTCCAATAGAGTTTCAAGTGTTTCAACAGACTGGTTTCTTGAAAATCCATTTTCAACACGGATTGTTTCGACAATATTAGCTTTAGTCAGAGTCATAAGTTATTTCCTTTCTATAGACTTTCAGATAATTAATTTCACTGTGTTATCAGTCGTCGACGTATAACTAATACGCCTTCCTCCTTCTAGCCTTGTGAAATTAATTATCTGAAAGTCTATACATGGTAACTGCCCAGGTTGTTAGCTTCACGGTTACAGTTTATTAATCAGTTTATTATATTCTTTTTCCGATATAATTATTATACCAAATTCTTTTGCTTTTTCAATTTTGCTTGCGCCCACCTTTTCCCCACAGATTAGATAATCAGTTCTGCTGCTTATCGAGGTTTGAACTATGGCGCCAAGCCTTCTCGCTTCTTCCTGTATTTCTTCCCTGCTTTTGTAATCCATTTTGCCGGTAAATACAACATGTTTCCCGGCTATTGCGCTATCTATATTAATTTGTTCTTTTGCAATGGGTGTTCTTTCAAGATTAAAACCAATTGACAGCATGTGATATATTGTAGTTTTAATTATTTTTATGCCTTCTTCGACAGCGCTGCTTGTAATGGGGCCGAAATTAGGTATTTTTTTAATATCTTCCGCTTTTGCATCTATAAGCTCTTCAATCTTCATATGAGAAAGAAGTTTCCTGCTGTCACCCTTCCCAAGATCAGATATTCCAAATGCCGCTAAAAACCGCCAATCTTCAACCGGTTTGTTTTTGCTTATATTAATGGCTTCGGCAAGATTTTTGGATTGACCGGGGCCAAAACCTATACTTTTAAAATCATTTTCACTCATAGAGTATATTTTTTCAAGGCAATCATAACCATTTTTAACAAGCTTCTGGATTGTTTTTATTCCAAACCAGTCCGCGTTGCCAAGAGTTTTAAACCAGTGGCTGATGCTTTGTTCTATTTGAGCTTCGCATGAATTATTATTACATTTTAGAAAATCATTTTTCCATTCGAGTTCTGTCCCGCATGAAGGACATTTTTTGGGTATTATAATTTCATCTGATTCTGCAATAACTTTTTCAAGCTTTGGAATTACTTCGCCGCTTCTAATAACTTCGATTTTTGCCCCGACGCCTATATGTTTTTTTTGTATAAGACCTGCGTGATGGGCTGTGACGTTCCGGATTGTAGATCCTGAAAGATAAACAGGTCTGATTTTCAATACAGGGGTAATATTTCCCGTTCTTCCCACCTGCCATTTAATTCCTTCAACAGTTGTTATTGCGGTTTCACCCTTTGTCTTTATGGCTATTTGCCATCTGTAGTGGTGAGCCGTGGCTCCCATGTGGTTTTTTACATCTTCATTGGTAACTTCAGCAACCATCCCATCTACAGGGTAATCTGTTTTTGCTTTAAGATCTTTTGTGATTTGCTCTATGTTTTCCAAAAGTTCATCAGCACCGCCCGTCCATTTTGGAAGAACGGAATATGGGACAAAATGCACCATATTGTCTTGAAGGGCTTTTTTTGCGAATTCGTTTAAAATATCAGAAGTAATTATCCCGACAACCATATTCCTGGGATGCTCAAACTCATCAGACATGTGTTCTTCAAAATAGGACATGACTATTACCAATTCACCAAGGCCAAGTCTTCTGCCTCCAGCAGGAATTATGCCTTTGTTAAAAGAATTGCTGATATCGTATCCTGTTTCACCATTTCCCCTGGTGGCAAGTGTAGTTCCGTCATCTCTTCCGGCAAGGCCGTCCAGTTTGGGAGTTACACTGAATGAAATGTCGGTAATGCCTATCTCATTAGCTGCTTTATTAACCCTGGCAATAAAATTTTCAAGATCATCTTTTGTGTATGTTTTTTCCGTTGAAAGCATCGGCACAGGATGCCTTACTTCTTTTTTGACATCGAATTTTTCAGGTTCTACTGAAAGAATAAAAGGGTGGTATGGGGATAGTTCTCGCAGCTTTTCTAAAAGCCTGTCGTATTCGAGATCGCTTACAAGCGGTTTTCCCTTTCTGTAAGCCTCATTATACTTTTTCAGAATTTCGACTAAAGCTTCAATATCTTCCATTACTTTCAACAAATACAATGAACTGATAGTTATAGTTTTTAATCCACAGATTACGCAGATTACACAGATTTTCGTGAGTTATTGGGTTAAATT
>VMSQ01000179.1 GCA_013792055.1 Desulfobacteraceae bacterium | reverse complement strand
CAGGTTCTAAAACCAATAGAAATTCAATATCCTCTTTGATCATACGCTTAAGCATCTTTTCGGTCTCGTGTATCTCTTCATTTAGATCCAGAACCTCAGGCTTGATTATCTGCTTGCGGCTGAATGCCAGGAGCTGCCGGGTAAGAGAGGCTGCTTTCTCACCGGCTTTCTTGATCTCTTCTATTTCCTCGCGTAAGGATTCATCCTTGATGACATCCATCAATACAAGCTGGGCATTGCCGATGATGGCAGTCAGCAGGTTGTTGAAATCATGGGCAATGCCTCCGGCCAGAGTGCCGATAGCCTCCATCTTCTGAGCCTGAAAAAATTGGGCTTCTAACCTCTTGTGCCCTGTAATGTCGCGGGAAACGGAAAGAAGTCGTTCAACTTTGCCGTCTTTACCCATTATGGGAGTGATAATGGTGTCCCACCATTTTGGGATGCCTTTAACGGTCGGACAGTAGGCCGAAAAATGGCCGGTGCCTCTCTCTTCGGCTTTTGAAATAGCCTCAAGAGCGGCTTTGTAGCTGTCGTCCGAACAGGTCAATAAATCTACCCAGGGCTGATTCAGATAAGTGCTGATATCCTCGATTTCCATCAGTTTTTGCCCGCTCTCACTCGTGAATTCCAGTCGTCCATCCAGATCCAGAATTGTTATGCAATCGATGCTGTTTTCAATAATTCTTTTATTGAATTCCTCACTTTTACGAAGAGCCTCTTCTGTCTTTATCCGTTCGTTAACCTCTAATTTTAGTTTCTCATTAGATGCCTTAATGTTTCGATTTAGAATTATGATTGCAATGCTATATCCTGTCATTATAAGAAACAAGACAACGGCAAGCAAAATCCAGCGCCAGTAGTTTCTGACAACATCGGCGATCGTTATCTTGCCCAAATCCCTGTAGCAGCCGACCTTCAGATACTTCAGACATTCGTGTACTGACTGGTAGTTCATTGGTATGGTCCATCCGCCGCATTCTGCTGCTATAGCCACAAATGAGTCTGCAGGCATTTCTACCAGGGCTATCGCAACTTTTTCCGCCAGTTCATCCGGAGTGTGTTTGAGTTTTGCCATGGGCCATTCCGGATATCCCCGAGTTGAGTGAGGAAATGGCGGGCAATCCACATCCTCCCCGCCGTGCTCATGAACCACAGAAAAGTTTTTAAGATCGATCTTTCCTTCGGCATGCATTCTCATTAATGTATCATACCTCACTGTTCCGGCATCTGCCTTGCCGTCTCTGACAGCATAAACAACATCATCCTGTATGCCTGTATCTGTAAATTTAAGGTCTTTGAAATCTCTGTAAGGATCAACACCTTTTTCTTTAAATTCCCGCCACGCCATCAACCAGCCCCCCAAAGAGTATTCCTCCGTGGCCATGAAGGTCTTTGCTTTGAGATCATTGAGCTGTCGCATGTCTTTCCGATCCGCCTTCCAGAAAATCACCCCCCAATATTTGCTATAAAAGCTGTCGAGACACCTGTTTTTCAATGTAGCAATACGGGTTGCTTCATACAGATGTTCCAGTTCCACATAGAAGTTTGAGTTAGCCAGAATAAAATCAACTTCCCCTTTTTTAACTGAAGGATAAATTTGCATGTGATCAAGCGGTATAATCACAAAAGTCTTGCCTGGAATCCTGACTGACAGATATTCAGCAGTGGGCGACCAATTTTTTAAGCACTGGTCGGTTCCTCTCATGGCAAGTACCCCGATTTTCACCGGATTTTCTTCTCCCCAGGAACTGCCTGTAATTAATAAGGTAAACAGGAAGATCGTAATCATAATCTGGAACTTAATAACAAGTCTTTTGATCATTTTTTACACCCATACTGTGAGCAATACCTATACTGATTATTATTTTAAATTTCTGTAATTCATGGTCAGAAATATTGGCGTTATCATCATTCTTTTTCGCCCTGGAGCACTTCATGTAACACTTTGCTCAATAATACTAATTTAAATGGTTTGGGCATCATACCCTTAAAGCCGTATTCCTGAAAATTCGCCATGACCGGATCATTTGAATAACCACTGGAAACAATGGCCTTTACTTCAGGATCTATCTCCAGCAATTTGTTAATCGCTTCAGCGCCACCCATTCCGCCGGAAATGGTCAAATCCAGGATGACGGCATTATATGGTTTTCCAGATTCTATAGCTGCTTTGTACATATCAATCGCTTCAGCGCCATCCTTTGCAAGTTCCGACTCATAACCCAACTTCACCAGCATTATCCCTATTATTTCCCTTAATGACGATTCATCATCCATCACCAGAATCCTGCCCTGGCCTTTTATTAGCCGAACTTCTTCTTTTTCGGGCACTGCTTTTTCAGAGGCGGGCAGATAGATGTGAAATGTCGTACCAGCCCCCAACCGGGATTCCACGGTAATGTGCCCATTGTGCTTTTTGATGATGGAATATGTTACGGCAAGCCCAATGCCGCTTCCTTCCTGCTTGGTTGTAAAATAGGGGTCAAATATGTTTGCAAGATGTTTTCCCGCTATACCTACCCCTTGATCTTTGATGGAGATCCTGATGTATCTGCCCGGTTTGAGCGGAAAGCCCTGCCCATTGTTTATTAATAGATTCTCTGCTGCGACCTGAATGATCCCTCCATTCGGCATGGCCTGGTTGGCATTGACAACAATATTATTGATGACCTGGCTCATCTGTCCAACGTCAACCTCAGCCGGCCAGAGGTCTTCTGCTATCGAAAACTCGCAGCCGGATTTTGAGCCTCGCAGCACAAAGGAAGACGATTCTTTGAGGATATCTTTGATTGAAGCGGTCTCTTTTACCGGCGCTCCCCCTTTGGCAAAGGTTAATAGCTGACGGGTCAGCGTATGAGCCCTTGCTGAGGCAGTCTCTACTTCTTTTAACAAGTCAAATATTTCCCCATCAGGTGTTATTTGATTCATGGCCAAGGAAACATTGCCGAGAATCACTGTCAGGATATTGTTAAAATCATGGGCGATACCCCCTGCAAGCAGCCCCACGGATTCAAGTTTTTGGGACCTTAAAAGTTCTTTTTCAATTCTCTTGCGCTCGGTGATGTCCTGGACTGTACCGGACAACTTACTGATTTTACCGGATTCACTTCGATGGATCTTGCCAATGGTCTCAGCCAAGACAGTGCTTCCGTCATGGTGAACAATGCGAAATTCCTCGCGGTAGGGGAGACCATTTTCGATTGCATCTCGCATCGCCTGGTCGATACGTTCAAAATCCTCTGGATGAATGCTTTGGCGGTGTTCTATCCACTTTAGCTCATCCAGTGCGGGGTCAAGGTCAAAAATGCGGAACATTTCTTTCGACCAAGTAAGCTTGTCTTTTGCCACATCATATTCCCAACTCCCGAATTTGGCGACTGCCTGGGCTTCAACCAGCAAGGCTTCACTATTCCGCAGCGCCTCCTCCGCCCGCTTCTGGTCTTCGATCACGCTCAGCAACTCAAGACGCGATTGGTTGGAAGCTGCCAGCAACTCCCGCGCCAGCTTTTCGGAGGCTGCGATTGCATCGCTGCGTTTCTGCTCGGTCAGGTCGGTTGCCACCAGGCAGAAGCAAGCGGGCATCTCGTTGATGTCCAGGTTGCTCACAGAAAGATAGACCGGCACCAGTGTTCCGTCGCCGGCGGTAAGTACAAGCTGCTCGCGGCGTTTTTCATCTGCGCCTTTTCTCAGTAGTGATTTAAAAATTTGCTGACTGTCCGGCGCAACCCAGGTGTGGATGGCGAAACCGATCACCTTTTCGAGCGACGTCTTGAGCATCTCGGCAAAGCTCCGGTTGGCATATAAAATCACGCCCTCCACCGTCAGGGTCAGCGCGCCTTCGCTCATATCCTCGATCAGCATCCTGTAAGAATGATCGGCACCCTTGAGCGTAAAAACCTGCTCGCCGTCCACGCCCGAGACAACGAGCGCGTCCACCTCGCCGCTGCGAATGGCGCGCAAAGTCTCTTCGGCTTCGTCGAGCCGCGCGCGCAGGTCTTCCAGTTCAAGCAAAAGCTGTTCTTGAGTTGTGGGCTTCATTGGCATCACAATTTCCTTCGCAAATCCAGCCCCACCAGCACGCGCTCGGTCTTCGACATATCGCCGATTATGCGGCGCAGCGGGAGCGGTAATTTCTTGATAAGTGTCGGCGCAGCGATGATCTGCTCGCCCTCCGCCAGTTGCGGCTGTTGGTACAGGTCAATCACCTCCAGTTCGTAGCACCCTTTCAGGTGCTCCTCGCAGATCTTTTTGACATTGGCGATGGCGCGCACGGATTGCGGCGTCGTACCGGTCACATATAATCGTAAAATATAGGTTTCTTTTTGCGGACTGGCCAGAGATCGTTCAAACGCTTCCGTCGAATCGAGCACTTTCTTTCTTGGCATGGTATCCTCCTATTCCCGCGGCAGCAGATCCAACCCGATCAGCACGCGCTCGGTATTGGAGAGATCGCCGATGATCTTGCGCACCGGCGGCGGCAGTTTCTTTACCAGAGTCGGGATGGCAAGGATCTGGTCGCCGCGCGCCAGGTGCGGGTTTTCCAGCAGGTCAATCACTTCAATCTGGTACTGCCCTGCCAGATGTTCTTCGCAGATTTTCTTCAGATTGGCAAAAGCCGCCATGGATTTTGGCGTTTGCCCTGCGACATACAGGCGCAGGACAAAGGCGTCTGATTTTGCTTTGGCCGGCCTGACTTTAGACGGCGCGGGTTTTGGTTTAGTCGGGTTCGTTTTCATTTCGAGTCTCCTCTTGTCAATTTCGGATTGCGGATTGTAGATTGCGGATTGAAAAGCAAAATCTGAAATTACTTGTCTGCTTTGCGGCTCAACCCCATGTCCACACGTTCTTGCGTCAGTTGCTTTTCCATCGCTTTTTCTTGCCCGATGATTTTCAACGCCTCGACTTCTTCGGCTTCAAACTCGGCGCGCATGGCGGCGATCTGTGCTTCCAGCGCCTTGCGCTTTCTTTCCAGTTCGAGGTGTCGGCGCTCAATGTCCTGCTTGCGCATCAACTTCCCGGCTTGCTCTTGCGCCTCTTGCGCCTGTCGCGCCGAGCCGGTCAGCACGCCCTCCGGACCGACGTACACATCGAACAATTCCACGCCGTGATCGGTCAGCAGGAACTCGCGAATCTGATTCGAGTGCGCCATGCCACGCGATTTCAGGAGGTACAAGCCGCGATTGCGCTCGCCGCCGATTTCGATGTCACGCAGTAACAGCCAGGTGTCAATCAGGGACGAAATGGCAACGTCGGTTATCTCGACAGCGCCCCTGCCCGAAGTTAAATTGGTGAACAAGCCGGTGATCTGATTCATTTTCAGGAAATCCACCAGCCGCATCAACATGGCTTTGACTTCAATCTCATTGCCTCCGATGACAAAACTGCTCAACGGATCCATAATCACGACCTGCGGTTTGAAGGCGTTGACCGCTTTGTGTATCATCGTCAGGTGCATTTCCATGCCCGCAAACGAGGGGCGGTTTGCCTGAAACCGTAGCAGACCTTTCTGCACCCACGGTTCCAGGTCAATCCCGATGGAACGCATGTTGCGCATGATCTGACTGGGAGATTCCTCAAAAGCAAAATAGAGAACGCGCTCGCCGCGACGGCAGGCAGCCTCGGCAAAGTGCGCGGCAAAACTGGTCTTGCCGGTGCCTGCCGTGCCGGAGACCAGCACGCTGCTGCCTCGGTAATAGCCCGCGCCGCCCAGCATCGTGTCGAGGCGCGCAATGCCGGTGGGAATTCGATCTGTGGAGGCAATGTTCTGTAAGCCGAGCGACGTGACAGGCAGCACCAGAATGCCGTCCTCGTCAATCAGAAATGGATACTCGTTCGTGCCGTGCGTCGAGCCGCGATACTTGACCACGCGCAACCGCCGCGAGGGTACCTGCTCGCTCACGCGATGGTCGAGAACGATCACGCAGTCGGAGACGTACTCTTCCATCCCCTGGCGCGTCAGCGTCTTTTCGCCGCGTTCGCCGGTGATGACGGCAGTGACGCCCTTGTCTTTCAGCCAGCGGAAGAGGCGGCGCAGTTCCGAGCGCACGATAAGAGGATTGGGCAGGCCGGAGAAGAGCGACTCGATGGTATCCAGCACGACGCGCTTGGCGCCGATGGAGTCAATGGCCTGCCCGAGACGGATGAACAACCCTTCCAGATCGTATTCGCCGGTCACTTCGATTTCGCTGCGCTCGATGTACACAAAATCCAGCACCATCTTCTTGCGCGCGATCATGTCTTTCAAGTCGAAACCGAGCGAGGCCATGTTCTGGGTCAGGTCTTTGGCGGTCTCTTCAAAAGCCATAAAGACGCCCGGCTCGTTAAACTGCCTCGCGCCGCGCACCAGAAACTCCATGGCGAAAAGCGTCTTGCCGCAGCCCGGGCCGCCGCAGATCAAGGTCGGCCTGCCTTTGGGCAATCCGCCGCCGGTGATTTCATCCAGCCCCTGGATGCCGGTCGGCGCTTTGGGTAGTTGCTTTCTTGGTTTTGCCATTGTTCATTTCTCCTTTTTATCTTGTGATTCTGCGCTAAAGAAAAACCCCATCAATTCCCCGCAAGGGAACCAATGGGATTAGTCTTACTGTTAATTTTTTTTGTAGTATTTGTAAGATAAGGTTCTTACAAGAGAGAGAGAGAGAGAGAGAGAGAGAGAGAGAGAGCAAAGACTGTGCCAGGATGACTGCTACGAGGTCTTTTATTTATAATAGAACTCAAAATTTGCACAGTTCCCTATCTCCAATCAATGCATCCTTGTCCCACGTTTCATGGAATCGTGAAGGTTAGAAAATTTGAAAGACGCATTTTCTATGCCAAATGACAGGCATTATCATATCCCTTTGAACTAATTGATATAATTGATTTGTATAAAATTGAGAATATATTAGAAATAAAGATTGTCTTAAAATGGTATGGCGTTACCACCCCAATTATGGCACTGGTGGGATAGTAGTCAGTAGTCAGTAGTCAGTAGTCAGAGATCAGAGGTCGGAGGTCGGAGGTTTTAGTAAAAT
>VMSQ01000201.1 GCA_013792055.1 Desulfobacteraceae bacterium | reverse complement strand
TTTTTCCTGTAATTGAACTTCATCATAGTCAATTAGAGTAATTTTAATTTTTTCTGTTTTATGGTCTCCAATATGAACCAGGGTTCCTGGAGCAAGCCCGGCTTTCTTTGATATTCTTTTGATAAACCTTGGCATGTGTTTAACCTCCTTCCCTGTATGCCGGTTAACTACACAACCAGCTTACATCAACAAGTTAAAGTGGATTATTATGCCCAATACATCTCTAAATTATACCTTGCCACTACCGATGCAGGCTATTCGGGCAAGTCTTTCTCAGATGATTTATATATCGCAAATTTTTGAGCTTTTCAATTTTTTCTACTAATAGCGCCTTAAGCTAACACTTTTTCTCCTTTGACGTGCCTGAAACATTACACTGTGAGAACTATACTGCCGGATTAAAACTTTGTCCGGTATGAGAGCGAAACAAGGAGAGTCGTATCATTCCTTTTCATCCCTGGCTGAGGTTTATTATCGTAGCGGTCAATTATGCTAGTTTTTAGGGAAAAACCGCCCATGAGGGGGACAGAAAGGCTGGCCTCGGAGGTTATTTCATAATCCGTTGCTTCATCGAACCCCTGGATCCATCGAAACATTGCTTCAACCCTTATCTCAGGAAAAGGGACATAAGAAAAATCTATGTTCCAAAGTCCCTTAAATTCTGAATCGTGATTGCCATTTTCATACTTTGTTTCTTCCCGAAGGGTGCCGACGTCACTGGAAAGCGATAATGTTTCCTTATCATAGAATCTATAACCAATGGCCGGCCCAGTCTGAAAACGCCTGTCGATCCCTATGACACGGTCTCTTTCGAAAAAGAAGAATCCCCTCCGGTAAATTTTCTTGGTCATCAGGTGGTCATATTTGAAGAGAATATCCCATCTATCCGCGGAGACCTCTTCCTCTGTCTCGCCGTGGGCATAGGAGGCTTCAAAAACAAGATTATATTTGCGTTTTTTCTTTTTAACGTTGAGGCTGGTCCGAAAATCGTCGTTTGAGATATTGCCGGTTTTTTGCTGGTATGAGAGATCGTATTCCAAAATCCAGTACTTTGGTTTTTTTCGAGAAAAACTGTGAATTTCTTCTTTGGCAAAGGCTCTAAGCTGTCCACTTTCATCTTCGAGAAACCAGCCTTCACGGTTTGCTTTTATTTTGCTGCGAACAGTTTGCTCATCCTTTAATTCTATAAAAAGAATCTCTTGCATTTCAATGGACACCACTTTTCCCCAGTTAATGGACAGACTTTTCGCATATTCGGTGTCAACAGCCAATTGGTCCCCGGAAAGTTCTGTAATAGTACCGGTAAGCGTGTCTCCGTTGGACAGGACGATTGTATCGGCATAGGCAAGGACCTGTGAGAAAAGAATAAAGAAAAATAAAATTGTAAAGATTGTGTAAATATTTGCTGATTTTTTTGACTTCATGCCGTAAATATTCACTAAAACAAAATGAGGTGGCAAGTGGCTAAAAAATAGATAGTTATTGTGACAGATTTAATGCGATTTCAGATACAAATTATGATTTTTATTTTTTATGCCTATAGTAACTATTTAGCAACCAGCCGCTAACAATTCCTATAGTAATAAGGATGAAGTACAGAAGAGATCTAGACATTTCAAATGACCACAATAAAAATTTTATTTCAACTACAGTAACATTTTGAATCACAAAAATTACAACTACACCTATCAATATTAATGTTGAAATTAATTTGTAGCGCACCGGGCACCTCCTTAATTATTTTTTTATTTCAATGCATTATAAGCAATTGTTTATGCCGTCCTGTCGAGCGTTTTTGAATCATACTGTCTTCTCATGCTGGACTATACCCCTCAGTAGTCTGCCTAGAATATCTGAGCCTGTAATAACACGCTTCGATTTGCTCCAAAAAAGTATGATGTCTTCATCAATTACATCATCATCTGATCGACCAGGGTGTACTTTTAGGCGTAGAATAGTTTCGCCCAATCGTGTGCGGGGGTCCCTAATTATTATGGGGCGATGGCAATGAAAATAGGGATTAAAAGCATTATTTCCAAACAATGCAGCTCTTATAAAACTATCGGAATTTAAAACAGCCCTTGGTTCGTTATCTGAATCAGTAATAATTACCCACTTTTTCCCAGAGGAATGAATCAGTTTTAAAAATTTGTCATCAGGTGAAGGTTCGATGGCTGGGAAAACGGGTTTTCCACTTTCAAATCGAAGAGTTATAATGCTTAGAGGTTCTATGATTTCTCCTTCCTCTAAAATGCTCAAGTCGTCAATTGCAAGAAAGTTCAAAGCTCCTATACCTTCAACCTTGTCAATTTCAGTGCCCGAGGATTCCATATGCATTTTGATAAGTTCACGCAGATCTCGTTCTTGAAGATAGCGCATGGCTTCAGGTCCAAGCCACTTATCAAGCAGGAGAGCTGTCGGTTTGGCAACCGGATACAGCAGTACCTGATAGATTCTGAGAACCGGAGCAAAAATGGATGCGGTCTGCATTGCATTTCTTGAGAAGTATGCTTGTGGGGCAATTTCGCCGATAAAGGTAATGAGAAAGGTTGAAAATAAAAACGCTAGCACTCCTGTTAAAACGGAATTGGACAAAAGTGTCAAAAGTACGTTAATCGCAACGTTTCCCCACAATATAGTTGACAAAATAAAATTGGAATCCTTTCTTAAATCAAGGATCTTAATGGCGCGGCTGTTTTTTCTTGATGATTCGATTTCTAGTCGGAGTTTGCTTATACTGAAGATGGCCAAATTAAGACCAGAAAAGATCGCTGATTGTGAAATACAGAAAATTATACCAATCCACACAGTCATTTTCATAACAACAACCTTATCATGAAGTTACGGATAACTTTGATTTATAGTGTTTATTTTATACGGCATTCCGCTTGGAGCATACTGTTGTAAGTTTACTCTGCATAGTCGCTCCGGACCCAACTATAGATATCACAGGAAAATCAAAACTTCAATTCTTGCTCGCCTTTAATTCACAATTAAAGCTTTGGCACTTATTACCCCAAATATGTGCTCAGAATGGATACTGTTTTTGGTAATGATGTCAAGAGAATACAAAGGATAAACCTTGTTGACTTCCTTTTCTGGCAAGGCAGAGCCAACAGCCTGTAAGGCCGATTGGGCTGTAGTTGGAATCTATATCCTGACAAAGCAATATGATAGCTTGCTCCGATGCTATGATGGGCTACTCAATCTATCCTGAATCGAGGGCGATAGCCTGGGACTGAGGGGGAAAGGTCCTTAAAATGACCCGGAATAATATTCGCTAATTGAGCAAAATAAAGTTTAAAAGTAAAGATCGTACCGTACGTACACCCTAACGGAATAATGATATAATTTCCTTGTAGAAGAAAAAAAGTGTTATAAAAAAAGTTGGAATGACTGTCCCAAAGATTAGTTTGTTGCGAACGCCTTTTTTTACCTCTTCCACATTCTTTAAATCAAAGTACACTATTTCATAGCCTCTATGTTGATCATCTGAGTCTAATACCGTCAGTTTCAAAGAAGCTGGATTCTTTAGTCCCGGTATATACTTAATGATGTCTGTCCTTATTTCTATTTGCCTGCTTTCATGTGATTTCATGGGAGAAATTTCTATTTCCTCCTTAAACGGACCGGGGCCATGAGTTTCCATATATTGCTTTTCGGGGCCTTCAGTAGAATAGCAAAATTCCAGCTTGATTTTCCCTTTTCGTTGTGCGACCTCATTCGTCTCCAGACTAATATGTAGTACGCTAGGATGCTCAAATATAATGCCCCCTACTTGAAAAATCTTAAAGCATCTATAGGTGCTCAGCAGTTCTATTTTTTTTATCATACTCGGATCAATTTCTTGAACGTGGTCTTGATTTAAATTCTGTTGCTTTCAAAAGCTTTGCGAAACGCCCGATGCGCTTGTCCGCCTCTGATTATGCCATGTGGCAATGTCAAGTGTTATTATGTATATTATTAAGAAGTTGTATGTATTCATTTACAATGAATTTATTCAATCCGGTTACAAGAGATATAAATTCTTTGTCTTTACCATCTTGGTAGCATAAGCGCACA
>VMSQ01000249.1 GCA_013792055.1 Desulfobacteraceae bacterium | reverse complement strand
TTTTTCAAGAGGTGCGTTAAGAATAGCTGATAGCTCAAGGTCATCCTCAACAACAAAAAACCGGCGGCGTGAGTCAGGGTTATTTAATGCAGATTCATAATCATTTGTATCGATCTCTTCTTTCTTTACTGCCATTTCGATATCTTGTAAAACATCTTCAAGTGAATAGCCTTCGGCAAGAAAAAATAATGCCTCATATGCCTCTTGAGGCAACTGATCTTCAATTCGATCAAGATCTTCAGTGGTTTTCAGGCCTCGAACAAGTGGAAGCTGCAATTCAGGGACACCTAAACTCAGAAGATGCCTGTCGTGTATATCTGTAAATAAAGCTCTTTCCTCGGTTTCAGAGAGTTCAATATCCTGTTTATCCTGAGTTTCTTCAACCTCAATAACTTGAAGACTTCCAGTTTCCGGATGGATTTTATATGTTTTATTTTCAGCCCATTTATAAGCCTTATCATGATGGTCAATCCATAATAGTACATAGACATTTCCAGTATCAGGCTTTAAAACAATGCCACGATAAGATTGATCAATGCGTACTGATCTTATGTTTGGGTCTTTGGCATGGGCTATCTTTTCATAATTGATACCAGGCAGCATAGGGTTGGATCGAAACTTGGTGACAAAATTCATCACCTTGGCCTGCTGCTTCCTTGGAACCTTAGAAAATGACAACAGGAAATCCGAAGCAATAGCCACTTTAATCTTATCTTTTGCCGCAGTCATCTTCTCACTATCTCCTATTCACTAAAAAGATTTAAATAGTTTTCAGGATCAGCAATTACGTCTTTCAAAGGGAACACTCGCCATCCAGATTGTTTAAAGATTACTGAAAATTCTATTTGTTCGGGCTGCAAAAAAGCTAAATTAAGATCCGGCCAGCCAAGTTCTGCTTCAGCAATTATTTCACCATCCTCATTTACAAGCTCATATCCTGCCTCAGGAACAGGGCAATTGTTTTCAGCAAGTTTATTTATCAGGCCGTGTAATTCAGCATCAGTTAATTCCAGGATTTCATCCCATTCACCCTCATTTGCATCAGCCCTTTCAGGTGTATATCCAGCAATTTTATAAGAATAACCATCTATTTTTCCCTGCTTCGTGGCAAAATAAGCATGCGGTACAAATTGCATTAGATTGTATAATCTGAGATAACCATTCCATATAGCCTCAAACCCTTTTATGGCAAGGTTTTCCGTTCCATCTTCAAGACAGCACGCCATATACATCTCTGATATATTACTTTCCTGAACAGCGCTTTTGTTAATGGCAATAAAGAGTTGCAATAAATTATTGTCTTTATCCGGCTCAAACAATCCGTAAAACCATGTACTATTATTGTTTGAAATCGTATCATTAATAAATTCAGCTACCTCCTCCGGAATGTTTGCCTGAAGTTTTTCAGTCCACTCGAATACAGCCTCAGGGGAAGCAAATCTTTTATTATCAAGATTCATCAATCCATGTACAAAAGCAGGGTATCTCCATTTTTGAAATTCAGGATTTTGCAGGATATCTATCAACCAATCAAAGCTATCCATTTTGTTGGTCTTGCGAAATCCTTCAATCCCGTATAATTCTAATAACTGATTATATTTGCTGATTTTTTGAGAATCTTGAAAAGAAACATAATTTTCAAAATATCCACCTTGAGTATTGTAGCGGTTTTCAATATCTTTCCATGACAATGACCATATGTGATATTTTCCGCTTTGTACGATTGCGCATCGCTGAGCCATATCTTTGCCGATACGATCTTTATGATAGGCAAATCCATCAGTAAAAACAGCAATCAATTTGCTGCTATCTTGCGCTCGGGCAGGTCGAAACAAAAAATCTGCCTTTGAAGGAATGTCAACACCATCGGCCTGACCAAGGTTTACCTGCAACTCAATATACCAGGCCTTATCTCCAATTTTGTAAAAATAACCCGGTTTACCGTTAACTATTTCTTTTTTAAGTGATACATGCAAATCCTCTTTTCGGACTCGTCTGAGGGCTTCAATGAAACGGGCTTCAAGCTCACTGTCAAACAAGGAGTTTATTTTAATATCTTTCAATGTATTTGTTCGTGTTAATTGCTCCTTATAGCCTAAAATCTTAGAGAGCATTTCAATGGCGACATTTCTTGATGTGCCTGCCATATTATAGCTTCTGCGATAGGCAAAAAGGCATCGATAGCATCCGTCTTTATCAGGGTTCTGATAACAGGTGCAGGAGCGGAGAGCATCGAGGGCTTTTTCAAAAACCATCATCATTGGTTTTTGGCTGCGCATTAATTGTTTTAAATATCCGGTTCCGCCGGGAACCGTGTCATAAAGTGCAAGATATTTTTTACGATGGCTTGAATCCGGAACCGGTTCTTCATGCAGTGCTGTTTGAAGATGATCAATGTTGCCGCCGAACATTTGCTTTAACCCTAAGTGAAGTGCTGCAATAAAACTATGAAGCTTACGATCCGAGCCTTCAAAAGTAATAACCGGAAGCAGCATCAGAACAGCTTCAGATGAAAATTCTCTATATAGATAAACACAGTCAGTAAGATTTTTTTCGGAGTCTCTTTTTCGGGAAGGACATGTTAAGGCGTGCTTGATTTCACCTTTATGATCCTGAACCTTGCCGCAGTATTTGCAGATTATAAACCCCTTTCTTGGCAATTCCAATCCAGCTACGCTGATTTTTTCTCCAATATCATCTTTTTCACCGAAATTAATCTCTCGAAATGTTGCTTTGGATAAAAATTCAAAACCAAACGGGAAGTCATCATTGTCGACTTTATAAGCATCCGTTATGTCATTTTCTTTAAAACCTACAATCATCTGTCTATTATAAAAGTTTGAATCACGTTGGTCATTATCATCGCTGATACGACTTTCACGATCTGAAGTTGTTGCAAACATCTGACGCATTCTCAGCATCTGACGTTTTTGACCTGAATCAGACCATAAAGCGCTGCCGCATTGAGGGCATGTTGAATAATCCTGTGTTGTCCCTTCAACTGCCATATATGAGCAGTTATTGCATAATCTCCATATTTCGACATCAGAAACTGACAAATCTACCTGATCAACACAGACCTTACGTCCGCCGGCATAAAAGGTGCCGGCAGGCGCCAGCTCACTTATTGCGCTGACAGCAGGTCTTTCATAGTCGTATGTAAAGGTATCATAGTTGCTGCCTTCTGCCTGTGCTTTTGATTTCCTGCGGTATATTATGGAGCGAAGCATTACGCCTGCTTCAGGAAATGCATAATTGGGGATTAATCCTTCATCGGTAAAAAAATTAAGTGTATGCCTGTCGTTTATCCGGGTCACCAGGGAATGCAGTCCATTCTTTTCGCGGATAAGCTCATCAAGTTCTTTTTGATGATTTTTATCTTTTGCCTTTTCTTGTCTTTTTTTCCGGATTTTTGCTTTTAAAGAATTAACCTTCTTTTTTAAGGATTCACGTTCTTTGTAATGATAATGAAGTCTGTCAATTATTCGATAAGCCAGGCTTCCTTCTTTGTCTCTGTCACCTTCCACAAATATTCTCAGGTAGTTTTTGGATTCCTCCGTTAAAGTATCTGAAAACATCTTCTCAAACTCGTCCAAAATTAATGTCTGACGGGTTTCGATGAAATTTAAAAAATTGTGTGGAAATTTTTTAATATCAACCGAATCAAGATTTACGAGAACATTTCTAAGCTTTAATGGGATGGCGTTTTCGCTGACTCCTGTTTCCACCCATTTATCAAAGCAGAATGCTGTAAATTGGCGTTCCAGAACAGCAGATGCATTCAAAAAAATACCCGGTGGATCAACCTGACCGGATATCATAGCTTCCGGTTCTGCAAAGAAATAAAGATCATGAGGCTTGGCATTAGCGACTGTAAAGTTTAATGCATTTCCGTTCTTACGGCCTGCACGTCCAATTCTTTGAAGATAATTAGCCTGGGCAGGCGGGACTGAGCACATAATTACAGATGAAAGGTCTCCAATATCAATTCCAAGTTCCAGAGTTGGAGTACAGGAAAGAAGGTTCGGATCCCAGGGCTTTCGATCTTTCCTCTTAAAATTTTCCTCCAGTTGTTCACGCTCGTCTCGTTCCAGCAGTCCTGTGTGTTCGGCAGCGAAAATTCTTTCTATATTTCCGGTTGCATAAAGTTTTCCATAATAATCATTGCCAATATCTGTTTCCCGGTATTTGCCATAGCAATGGAAGCGATGGCAATGCGCGCCTTCCCAGTATTTTTTTTCAGATAGCGGAACAGACACATTATGGCTGCATTCTCTGCACCTGAACTGAACGACCTTATCGCTAATGTTTAGCGCATCAGGCAATAGACCCCATACCCTTTCATTATTTACTTTCTTTTCAACAAGAATATTTTCTTTGGTCAGAATTTTAAAAACTATCTCATAAATATTGCTTATTAATTCTGTAACAAGAGGATACAACGGTGAAAAGCATTTATCCGCCCAGGACTCACACCATGTCATCCGGCTGCTTCGGCTTCTCAATAGCAGGTCAAACCGATAAGTCCTTTTGGTGGTCAAAAAAGCCGGAGTCCGGGCATTCCCGCTGAAATTGGGCATCCATGGAATTCGGTTTATAATAAATGGCTCACCCCATCTTTCAATGAAGGTGGCAAGTTCCCTGTAATAAATGCTTCCCTGGTTTTTCATATGAACCAGCAGCCCCAAAATGAACACTTTCAGGGTATGCTCATCCAAATTCTTAAATCCGCCAATCTCATTTTGAAGCTGCTCCAAAATCTGCCTGGCTGCATTATCAAGCAAATCAAAATTTAGATGCGCTACAGATGAACTTGTCTTTTCAAGTGTTCGTCCAATTCTGGTTCTAAAACCGTATTCACTGAAAATTTCCCATTCTATCCGCTTTTCAACGTCTCTTAATAGTTTGGAATCTTGTGGAAGTCTGCCTTCCTGTTTCAAAACTTCATAGTCGGCAAACCAGGCCATATTCGGAGGCAGGAATGTCGAAATAAACAAGTCCTCATCCATTTTCCCCAACCAGAATCGGCTAAACTTTTCAGGTAATGCAGCAAGAGTCAGTACATCTGATTCTTTGTTTAAAAATTTAAGAACAAATTGTTGCAGAGCGCTGCGGAAATTAAATCTATATGTTCGTCCGGCAAAAAAACCGGCCCTGTGAGCTGCATCCTGGACTGAATCTGAAAAAGCCAGGAGTTTTTTATCATCGTTAAATGTTGAAGAATAAAGTTGTGAGATTAAGACACTTGTAAGACTTGCCGCCCTTGAACCCAAAATTGTCAGGCTGTTATGTCCTCCACAGTAAGGGCAGTTATGTATTCCGATCTCTTCGTTCTTTTTCCTTGCCCTTGTATTTGGAACAAAAACTGGTATCAGATTATTTTGACCACAGTTGGGGCATTCTTCTGGTCTTAATTGAGTAGTAAGATTCAGACACTCTGCACAAAGATTATATAACTGCCCATCCATATGAAGATTCTGTGGTTCTGCTGATTCAGGAAACAGGAAAGTAACTTTAGTGTCGTTTTTAAAAAATGAAATATAGAAAGGTTGCAGATCAGGATTAACTTCGTTATCATTCTGGCGTTTCAGCCCGGCCCATCCCATGCTGTTACATTCCCTACAATGAATGACAGGCATGTGCTTTTTTAATTGTTCATCATTTAAATCATCAGAAAAGGCAAGGCGTGGTCTTTTTGATACTTCACAAACCATGCGCCGCAGTTCACGAAGCCAAAGCTGATACCTCACATGCAGAAAAGGCCGGTTCTTTTCTTCTGTGCCGGTACGTGCAGTTGATACAAGCGCTAAAAGGCTGCTGATTAAATTTAATCTATATGTTTTATCTGCTTCTTTAAATTCAGGCGTACACTTTTCAAGCTCAAATAGAATTTCATCATAGCTTTTGGTTTTTCCTTTCAGCACCTTCAGTAGATTCTGGAAAAAGCTATGCTCCCGAAGTTTATCCCCAAGTGTGATACGCCATTTGCTTTCCTTGAATTTATTCTCAGGTATTTTTTCTCCAAACCATAGTTCATGCTGCGAAAGAATGAATTCCTTATACTCGCTGTATGAATCAGGACTGAGCTTATCAGCTAAATCTGGTGAAACAACATCAACCCTTGTTATCATGCTGTTTTCCAGGAATTCACCTGCTGTCAGACGTGATTCCATTATTATGGCATTTTCATCAAAGAGTTCGCCAAAAACCTCGCCGGCATATGTCAGCAAAGCAGCCTTTTTTTCATTGCTGCCAAGTGTGGCAGAAGTCCCAATGCAGCACAGGTGATTTTCCGGTGTATCAAGACGGGCTTTAAGACGTCTTACAAGGCAGGCCAGGTCGGTTCCCTGAGCGCCGTCAAATGTATGCAGTTCATCTACTACAAGAAAACGCAAGGTTTCAGGCCCGTTGTTTTGCCATAAGGGATAATCCTTTGCTCGAATCAGAAGATAATCAAGCATCTTGTAATTGGTCAGCAGAATGTCGGGCGGATTTGTTCTTAAGACATCTTTGTTTGTAATAATATTGCTTTGAGACATTATCATATGAGGATCTTTTTCACTCTGTCCCACATATAAACCTGCCGTGACATGCCCTTTAAGGTTGGGATTTGTATATATTATTTTTGCAATACGCCCTGCCTGGTCCATTGCCAAGGCATTCATGGGATAAATAAGAATAGCCTTTATCCCTGGTTCTCCACGGTGGCGAAGGCAATGATCGAGAATGGGATACAAAAAAGACTCTGTTTTACCTGATCCGGTTCCGGTTGCAACGATTGTGGATTTAGGCTTAATGCCGGAAAGACGGTCAAAGGCCTGTACCTGATGTATATAGGGAGGGAATTTTAAAGGCACATCATGAAAATAATCAGATTCACCTGAGCCTTGTCTGAAAGGGAGCTGAATGGATAAATACGGCCCCTTGAAAACACCATCTTCTTCAGCCAGCAACCGGTCGATAATACCGTGAAAAAAAGGTGTGGATACCGGAAAAGTGGTTCGCAGGAAATCTTCGACACCTTGTCTTAATTGTTGTGATAGAACAGATGGTATCATTTGTACCTGCCGTTAGATAAAATCAACCACGAAATATACGAAAATGAGGGGAATTGATATTAACAATTAATGTGAAATCGTGTTGGATTATTCGAGGCTTCAAATTTTTCGAAGTTTTATGAATTATTGAGACCATATATATGCGGGTTTTATTAAATCAATATTAGAAATATCTCCATTGCATGGAGATAAAGATAGCTTTACGCATCCTATTTGATCGGGTTTTACTAAATATCTCCATGATTTTACGCCATGCAGATTCTTCACTATCTTTCCGTCATAAATTTTATTCGGACTTACAGTTTTTGTTTTTGCGGTTATCGCTATGGTGTTTGAAAAATTTGCTATTTTTCTTATGATTTTTATCCTTGGCAACGGATCAAATGCTCTATCATAAGGTGTGATAACGGAAATAGGAGAATTGTTTTTGCTGAACTCTTTCCATACCGGCTCATAAAATGCGTTTTCTGAACCATGATGTGGAACCTTAACAAAATGAGCTGCGAGATCAGGCGAATCAGGGTTACGCATAACACCTTTCCAGCCCATATATTTGTTATCGCCAATTTCCAGATCACTTCCAAAAATAAGAGATAAGTCACCAATTTTACACAATATAGCTGAAGACAACAAATTGTGTTCTCTGTCGTTAATCTCGCTTAGAAAATCTCTACCTTGAAGTGAGATAGCTTCATGGAGCAATTGAACATATCTTTTTACGCTATCTTCGGAAGGTGATAGGGCTATAATTTCTACTTCTTGATGCTCATACTTATCTCTTCTTACAATTTCCGTTCTTTCAGAAATATTGACAATATGCGCTCCGGCTTTTTTTGCCTGAGCAAATTTTTTAAAAATGTTTGCAAGCTCGACAAGACCGGGCTCTCTCAAAATATGTTTTTTTGCCAGAAAAATCCTGTATTCCCGAATACCATCTCCAGAGTAATAACATATTCTATCTATTTGCCCTAAAAAATGATCAATTATTAAATTAAGCCCCTGGAAATGGTCTCTGTGTGGATGAGTGATGATGAGGAAAGAAAGATGAGTGACGTTTTCGCTTTTCAGATACTCTAAGGCGGGATTTATTGTATTCCCCTTGACTTTATATAGGCAGGAGTCAATTATACCCCATCCTAAATAAGGAATATATATTACTATTGATTCCCCGAATCCAGGCCCGAAAACAGTTACGCTGACTAAATCTTTTTGTATTTTCGGAACTTTTAGAAATACTGTTTTTCCTTTTCTCATAAGTCCAGCAGGTTCTCGGGAAAAATCTCTTCGGCCACCCTTTGAACGCTTTTATCATATTTTTCAAGCCATCTTCTTCTGCAATAGAAAGCCAACTTCGTTTTATATTCAGTGCTGTCAGCACCTGTATCGATTACGGAAACTGAATATGTGAACCTTGAACCGATAAACAGACGATCCCTATTACTTTGAGATACAAAGTCATTATCAAATTCTACAAAATGAATTCGTCCATTAAGATCTTCTAATACGGCTTTAAAATAATTTTCTTTTACCTCTGTAATTTTACCGATCCACCATTGAAGTTCTTTTTCTCGGGTTCTTTTATGTTTTTGAACATCGAGAAAAACGATCTTACTCTTTTTGTCAATTTCTGACGTGACTGTCTCTTTGTTAAATTGTATATTTTCGTCACCATGAGATTTCCATGCAGTTTTATCGGTTTTCAAAGTAGGTTCTGTGAAGGTGACGTTTGTTGTATCAATGTAATTTTCATCATATTCTGTAGAAGAAAGTGCTATGGCTTGCATTTTTTTAGTTCCCCATTTTGGGACACATATTCGGCAATCTGTCCGAAATTTTTGGATATAGTTTGTTTGAAAAACTCGGTAGCTAAACCAAAATTATTTTTAAAATCATTCACCAAAGATTCAACCCCAGACTCACTGATATCATAATGAAAATTTGCTTTTAAACAAACCCCGTCTTTTAGGTTGTCTGATGGCTGCATTGTAAATGTCAATATGGAATTAGCTTGTTTTGTTTTCAGCGTAAAGCCACATGTGAGTTCTTGGCCAAAAAAACTATGTAAATTTTCATTTTTGCTGAAGAACTTGTTAAAAATTTGATCATAATTTTCGTCAAATCTGTAATGCTCATTAAAGTTAATTCCATATGCTTTTAATGGTGTTTCTTCTAATATCCTAAAAAGCTTTCTGAGAAAATTGGATATTAAAGTATAACTATTTTTATCCTTTGAAATAATTTCAAGCTTATCTCTCAGTGTTCTCATAGTGAAAGTTTTAAAATTTATTTCGGCCTGATCATTGGTGACGAAAAAAGATTGGCCGTACTCAAGTTTTAATCCAATTTCCGGTATTTCTTTAATATTAGGTTCCGCAGTTAAACCTTCAATTTCTTCCTCAGATACAATGCTATGCTTCAAAAACCATTCCGGCTGGAATATTGCAGGGTTAAAACTGCCACGCAAAACAATGACACAACTTTCAAGAATATCATTTAAAGGATCATTCATAATTATCTGGTAAAATATCTGTTATTAAGGAATTTAAGCTAATACTTTGCTTAAAAAACAAAAATTGCATTTATTTGAACTGGTTGTCAAGCCAATATTTTTTGGGGCAACTATAATTTTTCAAATTTTCGTGTATTTCGTAGTCGCAAAACGTCTTTCAAATTCCGCCCAGGCGGTTTCATAATCTTCTTCACGGTTGCATCTGTCAAATGGGGCTTCATGTACAATGGTTCGTTCTCGTAGGCCGCCGGGCAAAGTGTCATCGGTTATTGTCCGTTCAACCGTGCCGGATTTCATGTCTTTGATTTCGTTCCATTCGGGGCGGGAGAAGCCGACTCCGGTCAGACCCTTGTTGCAGGTAAACACTATGCGGCCTTTCCGGTCGTACCATGTGTCTGATTCATACTGGCGAAGTACCGGAAACTGTACTCGATAGATGGTTTTAAGTTCATCAATGGTGAGACCGAGAGCCATTGACGCAAGAACGTCGATTTCCACAAGTGCCTGGCGGCGGGCGTAGTCGGTGCGCAGGGCAACGTTGTGGTTCCATTTTGGTGTCAGATTATTGAAATGGTCGTTTGAGAGTCGGGGGTCGGGTTTTGCCCAGCGGTCAGTTGTGAATGAGTGCTTCCAACATTCAGACCAGAGATCTGCATAATGGTCGGTTAGACAAGTGAGCATAAAAACCCTGAGAATCGCCTCAGAATTTAGTTCAATTAGAGGCAATTTCGTCCATGTATAATGCAGATTACTTCTTCCAGTTGTTTTTACGTAGAAATCAGCAACTATCGAATAGCTTATAACCGCCATATCTAATAGAGCATGCCTTGATTTAAACACTATAGATTGTGCTCCATTAATATGACCAGTCTTTTTGGGAATAACTGTGGAGATGAGAGTTCTTTCGCCAGATTGAGAAAGCATTCCTCGATTGCATAACCTGTAAAACTCCGCAACCGGCTTCTTGTCCAACCACGGGACTTTTGGCGTTCTCCGAAGATATTCATCAAGATCACAACTTGGCACATAATTTGTGCGAGACAGATAGTCATCCGGTAGTTCGGTCAGGTCCAAAACATCATAATGCGAATTTAAAGTACACTTTGCTCTTGGTGTTTTATAATACGGATTCCCCACAAAAAAATGAGGGCCTGACAGAACCCATTGACTGGTATCATCCGGAAAGCATGTTTTCCTGAGAATAGTACCGTCCTTCTGCGCGTTTGTTTCATGCCACATTTCAGTTGAGAAATATTCACCTTCAAGATCTCCCAGACGTTTAGGCTGGTCGGCAAACTTACGCAAAACGCTGATAAGTTCCTGTGAGTGAAGCGCCGGCAGTCTGGCCGCAAGAGATGATGTTCCTGCAGTATCGTAGAGTTTCGCAAATAATTCAAGCTCATTTTCCATTACATGGATTATTCTGCTGCTGTGCCCCTTAACGTTCCATTTGTTTTCATCATCCTTGATGCCTGGGACAGGGCCGTGTCCGTCATTATCAAAGCAGACATAAACTGTCTTCGGGACATACAGATTGGCTATGTGATTAAAGCCCGTTTTATTGAGATTATTGCAGTAAATATTTATGCTGAATTTTGTGACATGATGCACTTCAGGAAAAAGTTTTAATTCATTATGGAACTGAAAATGACACCTCAATCTCGGATACACTTTCTCCCGAAACTTCCCTCCATTCGGATCATCATAAATCCCCTCGGGGTGCAGAAAACCGGATATACCTTCCTTGTTTCCTATCATCCATGCCTGCGGTAGAAAGCACTTGTATAGATTGGTCTGAACTCCTTTAAGCAGGGGATAATTCTGATATGCATTCAAAAAATTCTGCGTTCCGTCGGCCTCTTCAAATTCTCCAAGATATGCGCCTTTTAAGTCATATTTTTCAACCGCCTCATCACGCAGTTCATTCACCCTGGAAGCGGAATATTTTCTGAGCACAAATTCAGGTTCAACATCTCCCAGAATTCCTGCTTCCTTCCATTCAACTTTGATCCACGGAGGATTTCCCAAAAACAGATCAAACCCGCCCCTGTCTTCAAAGATGTCCGAAAATTCCAGTTCCCAGTGCAAAAACCTGTATTTTTTTCCAAGAGTCTTCACTAATCCCAACCGCTCATTTTCCTTGCACAGTTTGTCAACATTTACGTACCCCAATTCATCAACCATGTTCAGATACAACTGTTTGGGTTTTGTTTCGGGAAATATTGATAACTGTTCTTCTGCTTGCAGAGTTATATCCAAGACATTGCCTTCCAGAATAAGAGACAGATCAAGCAGCATTTCATGTCTGGAAGGAAGCAAATTCGCCTTTTCTATGGGCCAGAACCACAAAACGCACCAGTAGTTCATTACAAGCTTTAACCTGCGGTACGCACTTGAACTGCGCACATTCTCTGAAAGCATTTCCTGCTGATAAACCTTGTCTTTCCATCTGTTGTCGGTAAACTTCAACTTGTCTTTTGATTCCGCCTGTCCGAAAATCTCAAGCGGATCGGTCGTGCGCCTTCGGATATTTCGTTGATCTTTGGTATGTCTTTTCCAGAGTCTATCCACAGTTTCGGATAATTTTTCAAGCTGACTGATTTCTTCTTTTGTAAACGGTTTTGTAAATTCCTTGCGCCATTCATTAATGGTTTTGATTTCATCATCAGCCATTTGTTTGACGACTTTGTCTTTATAGTCTGCCATTCCTCTATCAGGCAAAAGAAAATGATATACTGTATCCCGCGGTCTCTCTTTTCCGGGCATAATTCGCTGCGGCGCTTCATCCAGCCAGAGAGGATCAGTATTTTTACTTTTTCGAAGCAACAGCGAGTCAAACACCTGCCTTCGAGCGCCGATCAGGGAATTACCACACACCAACTGCATGCCGAACCATGGCACAAAAGCGCCTTCATGGATGGTATTTAACCAGAGTGACACTTCCGCCAGTTCAACCGCCACAGGGTTGAGGTCCACGCCGAAAACATTATTGTCGGCGATATACATTTTGACCTTTTGTTTTTCCTGCAGATACTTTTCCTGCGGGATATTCTGGCCGGTTTCTTTCTGCTTGAGTTGAAGATAGGCTTCTGCAAGCTGATTGACCGCTTCATTTATAAATGCAGCGCTCCCCATTGTGGGCTCGCATATAGTGAGTTTCAGTATATCATCTGCTGTTTTGTCTTTAAGGAGTTCTTTTAAAGCATATTTAACAAGGCAGCGGGTCAAGACTTCAGGTGTATAATAAGATGCGGATTTTTCACGGTCTCGACCTGCCAGCCTGTAAATAAATTTTCCTTTAGGATGTTTAACTAACTTGCCTTTTTCATTATACTTTTCATCATCAGTGTATTTTTCTAAATCTCCAGCTTTAACAAAATATCCGATATTCAATTCATCAAATTTTCCCCCTGCCATTTTTACCTCATACAGATCTGTTTCGGCAAAGAACCCCCGATAGGAAAGCAGGGCTTCATATACTGCGCCAAGCTGGTTGATGCCGAGCTGGGCATAAGAGATGCGTCCCCGTCTTTCTTTACTTGATTTAGGCCGTGAAAGAGACATTCGTTTAATGACATCCTGCAAAACCGAGTTGCGGAATTTTACGCGATTTAAAAATGGCATGCGATCCGGATCAAACAGGTGGGATTTAAGTGGAGACATGTTAAAAGTATGATGTTCGGGCTTATAACCTGCTGAAAGGGCTTGCTGGACAGCAGTTCCTCTGGGATGAAAACCATTGTAGATCAAATCAAACAGAAGCTGTATCGATTCATGTATGAAAAATCCGTTTCTTGATTCTTCCGTGGTAATCTGCGCCATTTCAACATCGCGCAAAGTTTCAAGACTGTATCCCATGCGATAAACATCAGACTTCATCTGTGCATAACCCAGCTCAGGTCTTGCTTCTATATAGAATATAAAAAGAAGCCGGTACATATAGCGCAGGCATTCGATAGTCAACTGCTCAGGATCGAGTTTCTCATCCCCTGAAAAAACACCTTTCTTTCGTTTTTCCATGAGATAATAAACAGCCTCGTTTCCTAACAGTTCAATTGACTGCCGCAGGGCATATTTGAGGTCTTCTGAGACAGCAAAAGCATGTTTATGCGAATTTTCATCCAGATTATCCAGAAGGCTAAGTCCGTCAGCAGGACAGATGCTTTCACGGTGCAAAAGAGCGGCTGCAACCTGAAGCGTGGAAAGCTCTCGACGTCCTAATATTTCTGAAAGGTTAAAACGTATCAGCCGTTTCTGATTCCATTTTGTCCGGTCAATCAGCAAAATCTGTGAAAGAGTGACCACAATCACCCAGCGCGGCGGCTCTGACAGACCAAACACATAACGGGTTATTAATTCTCCAAGTGTATACTTCTCCAACTCCTTTTTTTCTTTTTTTTCGTGTGTTTCGTGGTCGGTTTTGGGGTATTGAACATCAGATATGAACAGCTCAAATGGATCAACATCATCGGAGGATATGTCCAGCGCTTCAATAATCCATAATTCCGCAGCGCCGCTTTGCTTTGTTATTTCGCCAATTATTGGAATAACTACTCCATCTTCAAGCTCTTTGATGGCCGGCCTGAATTCGTAACCCAGTATTTGCAGTATATTTTGTAAAAACTGCCGTTGAAAACCAAGCTTATCTTCCGGTTTGCGTGTCTTGCTCTCTTGATTGCGCAAATTGAAATATTCCTGAGCAATTCCTTTAAGCTCAGTATAAGGAGGCCGTATATTTTCATCCTTATCCTGCTGCTTCCACTTATTGAGAACATCCTTGAGGTCTTTTTCAAGGATGGCAGCCAGATAATGATGCGTGTAAAATTCGTTTTCGTTATAGATTCCGGTAAAATCTATAGCCATTAATTTATTCCTTTAAGTACGGCTATTACCTGAATGTATGGTTTGTCCTCAGTAGTCATTGTATCTTCAACCCAATCCATATATTCATCAAAAATTGTATCAATTTCCCTGCGTTGTTTTTCTTTTCGTGACCTGATAATTTTTTCAGAAAGCTTACTGCCTCCAAATTTGAATTCAAGCTGGACGTATTGTTTCTTGCGTAAGTTCTCCAGCGCATTCAGTTGGTTATTTAATTTTGCATTAATCAGTTCTTCAAATTTCTTTCGCTCATTACTCATCCACAATTCTGCCTGTTCAATCGCCTTGGGCAGCATTTGTTGCAATGTTTCTATTTCAATAATTTCATCCCTATTGGGAAAGTTCTTTTTCCCAAGGCCTATTCGATTTACAAG
This sequence comes from Desulfobacteraceae bacterium, assembly GCA_013792055.1. GTDB lineage: Bacteria > Desulfobacterota > Desulfobacteria > Desulfobacterales > ETH-SRB1 > B13-G4. Next base: position 7,444 of record VMSQ01000249.1, on the reverse strand, counting down.
AGATTCAAACTCCTCAATGCAGGTAAATTTGCCATCATTAAACGACACGCCGAACCATCTATGAACCAGAGAATGACTTTTAAGGTTTGGTATGAGACCGGACAGGATGAAAACAACTTCGTCTAAATTCAGCGCCCCTTGCAATTCAAGCACAGGGGCTTCATGCCTTCCAAACGCAGCCAGCAGTTTATCATTTGCCCATTCAACAATCGGGTTCAGATGCCACAGATAATGAATCCTGGGCCAGGCTTTCTCATCTTTTCTGCTGCGTTTGATTTCTTTTTGTATTGTTTCTTTGTCGGTTGACAGAATAAATAAACCATTTTCCGGCCAGAGTTCTACGGGTAAAAATCTGAACCTCTGTTTCAAGTCTTCCGGCGCTGTCAAGTCTATACGCTTTTCATTTGGATAGCAGGTTGCCTGAATCCCTCCGGAATGCCGCAGATGGCCGATTGCTGCATTAAGGTATGTATAGTCGTCCTCAAATAGCGAAGGCATGGATAATATTTTAGTTTCCGTGCCTTTGCCTGAAGGAGGTTCTTCATCCCCAAAAAGTATAGCCAAAGGATCAATGGCTTTGTTTGCAACTGATTTTTCAAACTCTTCCGGACTCTGCCCATATTCAATTGCTTTTGCAGTTATGTTTTCTTCTTCTTCAATATCATAAACGCCCATGAATTCGGCCGGGTCACCGATATTTTTAACGGTCTCTTCATCTTTTTGAATAAGCAGTTCAAGAATACGCATATCACCTCGTATCTTTTTATTTTCACTTTGTGTGGCAAGATATACAATCTGGGGTGTACGTTCCTGACCATATCGATCGATGCGGCCGTTTCGCTGCTGAAAAACCATGAGAGACCATGGGATGTCGAAATGTATCATTCGGTGGGAAAGATAATGAAGGTTTATCCCCTCTGATGCCACGTCTGATGCAAGAAGAAGTCGGACTGGGGCTTCTTCCTTGCCAAAATCTTCTACTATGCGCTGCTGATCAACATCGGACATGCCACCATGGAGAACACTTATTTGATCTTCATTCAATTCAAGGTCTCTGCGCAGATTTGCATGTAAAAAGCCAAGGGTTTCAATGCGCTCAGTAAAAATAACCAGCCTGTCCGGTTTATCCTTGCCGGTCCATCCAAACCAGTGTTTTTTATCTCGAATTATATCTAATAGTTTCTGGTACTTTGAAAATGTATCAGGAGTAATCCTCTCAACCTTATTATGCAGATCCAGCAATGTTTCGATGTCCTGCGCAAAACGGAAATCTTCTGTTTTTTCAAACCTTCGTATTCTATTATTAATGGTGTCAAGGCATGCCGCAGGACTTGAAAAAAGAGACTTTTCAAGGGTTATTTTAAACAACTGCCCGGCGCTCCTTGCTTTATCAATCTGTGTAAATTCGATATTTGTAAATACATCAAAGGCATCTTCTTCTGCTTTAGATGCATCGCAGTACGCCACACGAATTTGTCTTTCCTTAAAAGCTGATTCAACCTGGTCATGAATATCTTTCTTAAAACGTCTTATGTACAAACCTTTTATATCTTCAGGGCCATAATCTTCAGGATTAGCAATCGCGGTAGGATCAAGCATATTCATGAGGCTGGCAAAACTGCGCGCCTTGCCGTCATGAGGCGTTGCAGACAGCATAATAAGCGTATCAGAGCGCCTTGCCAGCAGTTTGGCAAGTTTTGCACGCAATGAGGAACCATGACCCCTCTGGGCAACATTATGCGCTTCATCAATTACAATCACATCCCAATAGGCATTCTCGATATAAGTTCGATATTCAGCATCCTGCTTCAAAGTATCAATGGAGATGATTGATTTGTCATAATAGTAGAATGGATTATGATTGGTTGGAATCCGTGAACGGATACGTTGAATGCCGACTGAATCAAGTCTGGTAAGCGGGATGGTAAAACGGCTCCACATTTCCTTCTGAAACTGTGTCAGCATGCTTTTTACTGCGAGCACCAGGATGCGTTTGCCTTTTCCTCTGCGTATAAGCTCGCTGAGTAATATTCCCGCTTCGAGCGTTTTGCCCAGTCCCACAGCATCTGCAATTAGAATGCGTTGCCTGGGTTGTTTGAGAGCCTGGATAGCCGGATCAAGCTGATACGGCACGGAATCCATTGCCGCATTGTGCCCGATATATAAATTTTCATCTGTCGGTGGAGTTTTTCTAAGCAGGCTTTCCATGTATAACAATGAAGCCTGATATGAGCTGGATTTATCCTGAACAATTTTTGTTTCTGCAGGATCAAGGATTTCAATGGCCATTTCAATTTCTGTTAGGAAAATAGCCACTTTATCCTTAACCAGCTCAGATATGCCGATAACATTCAATGCCTGACCACCGGTTGAAGTCCGATCAACTCTCCGAATCAGCCATTCAGCATCTCGAACAACAATTCTGGCTCCGGGGGCATAAATTCTATTCAACCTATTCATATAAAAATACCCTTCAGGCCGCCTTTGTCCGATCTCAAATCTACGCACATGCTTATGGAAATTATTTCATCCATGTTCCTTAGTTACAATATTTTATAAAACAAATTGGTTGAGCTTAAGTATAACTCAGCAGATAGATTTTTTACGAAACCATCGTATTTAGAAATCAGGTATAAGCAACCTGCCAAGCTTCTCAATGAATCTGCTTTCCGGCACATCATTAAAGACACCAAATTCAGGGCCTAAATTCCTGTCCACCCCTCTTATAAACACATAAAATACACCGCCAAAATCATTTTCATAGCTGTATTCCGGCATTCGCCATCTCAAGTACTGATGAAGAGCAAGAGTATAGATATAATACTGCAGATTATAATAATTAGACCTTATAGTTTCTTTTAATAAATCCCGTGCATAGTCTTTAATGCTTGCGCCCAGAAAATTTGATTTCCAGTCAACAATATAATATCTGCCATCATGCTGAAATATCGTATCAATATACCCTTTCATGAAACCTTCTGAAGGCGAAAAATAAAGTTTTTCTATCTGGTTTGAAAAGCCGGAGGATATGTCAATACCGGCATTATCGCTGAAAATTTTTTTTAGCTTTAAAGGGGTAATATGATTTAAAGGAAAATAAAATTCCATTTCATTTATTCTTTCGTCGCATTTAACAGAAGAAAGAATAACTTCTTTACCTTTACTTTTAAGAGACACTGAAAGAACATTTTTTATCATATCGTAAACAGTCTTCAGCCATGACTGTTCAAAACCGTATTCTTTTAATTTGTCTTTTATCAGATTTTTTGGGTGCTCCGAATCTTTTGATGCAAAATCAAGATGTTCAAAAATATCATGGAAAAATATGCCGGCCCCCGGCCCTTTGGGAAAAGAAAAGATATCTTTCTTCCCGGACAGCTCTTTCTGAACAAACCGCCCGGCATGATTATCAATATCCGCCCGGTATGAATCACGGTCAGAAAGTTCTCCATGCGCAAGCTTGCCGGATATAAGCGATGAAAAACTTGAAACCCCCCATGCTGTATCTATCTTCCCTGAAAATTTCCGGCATACAAGTTCTTCTTCTTCATCCTTTATTAATTTATGCTCCATATCCTTATTAAAAGGCATGGAATCAAGCTTGATGCTTCCGTCCGACCTGCTTTCAAGTTCCTTTAAATCACTTAAAATTTCCTGCTCTGTTCTGGACATAAATTTCTTTTTCAAAGACCCGACAATGTCATATTGATAATCAAATTTTTCATCAAAGTTCTTGTAATGAAAAAGATAAGCCAGAGCAGATGTCTCAGCATTCTTTATGTTGCCCCATACAAGATAGCATCTGTTTTTTGCTCTTGTTAAAGCAACATAAAGCAGCCTTAAATTCTCCGACAGAAGCTCATTTTGAGCAAGGATGATATTAGATTTATTTTTATCATAGTCAAGATCAAGTGTTAGCGTTCTGTTTTCATCTTTATCATGAAATATAATTTCCTTATTTTTTGGCAGCAACGATCCACCCCACCCAAAAGGACAAAAAACAATCCGGTATTCAAGTCCTTTGCATTTATGAATTGTCACAATTTTTACAGCATCCTCATCGCTTTCAAGGCGAAGCTGATATTCTTCTACTCTGCCGGCAGAAGATTTTATCTGATCAGAAAGCCATTTTAAAAGACTAACCATGCCCAGTTCTTTTTCAATCGATTCCCTGTGAAGTATTTCCATTAGATGGAGCACATTTGTAAGTCGTCTCTGGCTATCCGCATATAAAAGAAGGCGCGCCCGCACCTTTTCCTTTGTCATTAACAACCGGAACATTCTGATAAAACCATATCCATTCCATGAGTGATAGTACTCATTGAACTTGCTGATCTGTTTCTCCCACCATAAAATATCAACATTTTCAGGATCGAGTTCTTCAGCGCTGACACCCATAATATCAGTAACCAGAGCGGCTCTAAGCAATCTGTCATTTCCAGGCTGTGAAATACTTGACAGAATTCTTTCTATCTCCAGAGCTTCCTGTGACTCAAAAATACTCTCATTACTATAAAGAACCGAATGAATCCTTCTTGCAGAAAGCTTTTCTTTTATTATCCGCGCCTGTTCATTTGTTCGTACAAGTACAGCAATATCTCCTTCAGTAAAACACCCGTGTTCACGATCATAATCGGATGATAAAAGCCTCAAAATCTCACCGGCAACAGCATCGGCAATCTTAAGCTCTGCATCTTTTTTTTCTATAGGGCTATTATTATCAGGGCCGGCATACCACAATATAAAAGGAGCGGAAGCCCTTTCCTCCTTATTTGCTTTATTTATCTTAGCTGGTCTGGCATTTTCAAAAGGAATGTCATCAAATATAAAAGGCTCCTTAACGCTGGAAAAAATGGTGTTTATCGCTGTTATCAGACGAGGGTCTGACCGCCTGTTCTCAGTTAGTGTATATTTAAATTCGGCGCTGCCGGCAGCCTTCATATACGAAAAGATATCAGCTCCCCTAAAGCTGTATATTGCCTGTTTGGGATCACCTATTATAAAAAGTATGCTTTCCTGTGGAGAAAAGATCCTTTTAAATATTTCATACTGAATTGGATCTGTATCCTGAAATTCATCGACAAGCGCTGCTTTATATCTTTTCCTTATTGCTTCCTCGAGTTCTTTTCCTCCCTTACCCTCAAGAGCCTCTTTAACCTTTATAAGAAGATCATCAAAAAATTGTATATTCTTATCTCTTTTTCTTTTAAGAAGCTCAGACTTTGCAAACTTGAAGAATTCTACTTTTAAGAAAACAATGTACTCTTTCATTTCAGCTTCAAGGCATGCTGCTTTTGTATAGAGATCGTCACACATGACAAAGAATTTATGGTCAGGAGGAGTATGCTTTTTTTTGACTGAGTTTTTTATTTTCGTTGCTGTAAAATCTATAAATTCTTTAAATAAAGGGAATCCAATGCTTTCATGAGCAGTAAAACGATCCATGTACCTGAACATTGAAATAATTTTCAAATCTCTCTTAGTATAATCCGGATTTTGTTCATCAGGTGTCAGGGTTTTATAAACATTGCCCTTAAGCGAAGGATCTTTTAACAGCAGTTCAACATCTTTTTGCGAAACAGCCCAGGAATCTTTAAGTTTTTTGAAGCAAGCCCTGTAATCATCAAGACTTTTTAAGGAGGGTTTTTGTAAATCAGGAGCTACTTTTATTCCGGGTGTTTTTATTCTTTCAAGTAATTTTAAAAAATACTCGGGGCCTGACAGCTTTTTAATGGAATAAGCTATAAATTCCAGAGGACAATCATAAAAATGTTTTCTCCAGAAATCATCTGCAACTTCCTGATTCAATTTTAACTGGTCGGATAAAAGCTCTGTGTCAAACAAACTTCCTGTTTCAAAAGCATTCTCCTGCAGTATTCTCTGGCAAAATCCGTGAATAGTAAAAATCGATGCTTTATCAAAATCAACAAGAGCATTTTCAATCAACTGTATGCAATAAGCTGGCTCTTCCGCCCTTTTTACCATGTAATCTATAAAGCTGTCTTTACTTGAGCCATTTATAAATGCTTCTTTTGCCTGAAGCAGTATATTGCGAATTTTTTCCTTTAATTCGCTGGTTGCAGCATTTGTAAAGGTTACAACCAGTATCTGATCAACCAGCAGGCCCTTTTCAAGAATCAGTCTTAAAAACAGCCCGGTAATTGAATATGTCTTTCCAGTGCCGGCGCTTGCTTCAATAAGGTTTATTCCTGATAGAGGAACGCTCTGAAGATCAAATTTATTCAAATTTTCGAACTCCTAAATACCTTTAAAATATTTTTGATAGTTATAACGCATATAACACGCTGACAATATAAAGCCAAATATAACATTAGAGAATTAGGATAAAGTACTATTCAACGGTATGATACTGAGGCCGATTGGTTTTCACACATAATCGCTCTCTTTTGTTGACATTTAGAATTATATTATGATATTAATATTTATCTAATACCCTAATTTATATCTAAAAACTCTAAAACCCTTTTACCAGGCTGTTACTTGGAAAGCTGTGCCATATTAATAGTTCCAAATCTATGGTAGATGCCGCTCAATAATTGTCGGTAGTGGGTTCTTATGAACGATTATGTACTGATTTTCAGGCTTCTCCCTTTAACGGTTATCTGCTAAGGAGAAATTGTTATGTCCGCCAGGTTAACATTGTCTTGTAGAACCATTCTGTTTATTTTAATTATTTTTTTGACTGCCCCCTGCGCATTTGCTGCAGAAGCAGAGATTCAGCCCGCCAGTGAGGTTGAATCGAGTGAAGCCAATGAGGAGGCCATTGAAAAGCTCCGTCGTATGAGTCCCGAGGAGATTAAGGCTCTGGACAAGAAGCTCGCCGAGGCCCTCATCCTGTATTATGATAGAAATTTTGCCCGCGCTTTGCCCATTTTCAAAGAAATAGCCGGCAGGGTTGAAACCATGGACATCATGTTCTGGATCGGCACAAGTGCCATGGAAATCGGCAAGACAGAATTGGCCATCCAAAAATTCCAAAAGATGCTCTCCATCGACCCCAAGCTTCACAGGGTCAGGCTGGAACTGGCCACCACCTACTTCAAAACCGGCCGCTACAAAGAAGCACGCCGGGAACTGGAAGTTGTGCAGGCCGCTGCCCCTCCTCCTGGTGTACAGAAAAACATAGAGAATCTGCTCGCTGCAATTGAAGAAAGGACCAAAAAAGTTTTCTGGAACGCGCGGGCGTCTCAAGGAGTTTTGGTGGACGACAATGTCAGCGCCGGCCCTGATGATAGAGATATTCTATGGAATGGGGCGATTTTAACGGTTGACGAAAAATCCGCCAAATTGAGAGATGAAGCTTCGGTTACTACTGCTATGGGCAACATCCTCTACGATATAGGCGAAAAAAATGAGTTGATGTGGAATACCACCGCCTCTTTTTATAACCTGGCCTATTTTCATTACAGCGAGTTCAACTACA
>VMSQ01000250.1 GCA_013792055.1 Desulfobacteraceae bacterium | reverse complement strand
TTTCGCAGATATCCACGCATCTTTTGTGGTACCTTTTATCAACGGACTTAAATTCCTCTCCGTCAAGGCCTCCTTTGTTGTATGCCGCAAGATAATCCGTCAAAATATCTTTAAACATGCGGTGATCGCTCAGCATTCTCAGATTTAGTCTAAGATCCTCAAAAAAGTGTTGAAGCCGAACCTTTCGATCCTGCCTGAGAGAGATCAGTTGGTCAATGGCCTGCTTGTTCAGAATCTTATATGCATGACGATAATTAAGATAGCCGAGCAGTAAAACAGGCAATAGACCTACGGTAAAGAAAGCAATAGCCAGTTTTGTTCTGAATCTCATTTTCATTGTTTTCTCCTAGTAAAACTAATTGAAAATTGAAGATTGAAGATTGAAGATTTGCCTGCCCGCCATCGCACTCGCTTTAACCAGACCTGCCCGCAACGCTCTCGCTTGCGAGGCGGGCGGGTATGCGAAATTCAAGCGCTTGTGCTCAGGCGAGGCGGGCGGGTGGAAATCGCTCCTGCCCGCCATCGGCTTCGCCTTCAGGCGAGGCGGGCGGGTAAAACTGACGGAATTCCTTCAATATTCAATTTTCAATATACAATCTTCAATTTCTTTGGTCTTCAATCTTCAATCTTCAATCTTCAACGCCCCTGCCCCCTGAACTTATATATCTTATCTTTTAAGTTAGTTAAAATAAAATAATCTTTAAAATCGTTGGGTATTGATTCAGACCCGCCAAGAACCAGATAACCGCGCGGATTCAGTGAGCGGATAAAATTTAAAAACGCTCTTTGCTGGAGAGCTGCAGAAAAATAAATAAGAGTGTTGCGGCAAAGTATTAGATCGTAATTAGCAATAACTCCGGAGGGCGGGCTTATATGCTTTTCTGATGTGAGATCATTTTTTGTGAAATTTACGAGATTTTTAATGGAATCAATTAGCTGATAATGATCACACCGCATTATGAAATAGTGATCTAAAATCTCTTTTTTTACATTTCTGACAGCATTCTTGTCATAAATCCCTAACTTTGCTTTACTCAGAGCTTGTTCGTCTATATCTGTACCGAATATTGACATGTCATAGTCATCAACTCTTTTTTTTGTTTTCTTTAAATATTCTAATAGAGTAATGGCCACAGAATAGATTTCTTCACCAAAGGCGCAACCTGCTCCCCATATACGGAGTGTCCTGTCATTTTTACCTTTTTTATTATTTATTATATCAGGAAATATATCATTATCCAATGTTTGAAAGAGATGCCGGTTTCTGAAAAAGTGACTGACTTTTATGGTGAGATCTCTCAACAGATTTTCATATTCCTCAGGGTTTTTTTCAAGAGCATAAAAATAGTCAAGGTAATCACCAGAATCCGTTGCTGCCATCCTCCTGGCCAGACGCCGTTTAATAGTGCTCTCCCTGTATAAAGAGAAATCAATCCCATATCTCTCATCTAATCCCTTAAAGATTAATTCAAGATATTTGCTGTCATTAAACTGGTGATTCATTATGGTTCATCACCTCCGGCAGCTTTTCGATGATTTTGTCAACATCATCTTTTTGTAAATTAATGCATGAAATCGCAAACCCATTAATCCGGTTACCAGGAATACTTGCCCCTCCCCCATGCCCGACCATTGAACATATACAATTTGCAATATGTATTATAGAAACAGCCTCAGGATGTTTTTTTGCTTTTTCGGGCTGGTGGTGGAAAGCAATAGATTCGATCAGAATTTCAGGCAGGTTCCACTCTCTTGCTATGATTTCTCCAACCTGAGCATGGTTGTATCCCAAAACTTCATTTTCAGCATATAAAAATTGTATATTTTCGTTTATAATCTTGTCCATAATCAGGTTAAATTTTTCAAAAAAATACTGATCCAGGATAACTTTTCCAATATCGTGAAGCAATCCGGCCGTAAAAATAACATCAGGGTTATTAATTTTTTTCTCCTGAGAAATCAGTCTTGCAACTTCGGCACAGCAGAAAGAATGGTTTAACATTTCCCCCTGTTCTATAGAATATCCTTTAATTGTATCACTGTAGAGATTATAATTACATGCATCCAAAACAATGTTTTTAAATGTCTCCGGGTTTAATAGTTCACCGGCTCTCCTGATACTATGAATCTGCTTCTGAAAACCATATTCTGGTGAATTGCACAGCTTTAATACATTGGCAGCAAGCGCCTGGTCTTTTATAATATATCTTTCCAAATCATATGCGCCGGCTCCAGAATATTTTATTCTTGATATTATCATGCGCGCTATGTCCGGAACAGGTCTCAGTTTATCAATTTTATTCTTTAAATCTTCTAATTTAAAATCACTGATTACTTCTGATTCCGTGTCCTTTTGTTTCTTCTCTTTTACTTCTCTGATATCGATCAAACCATCTTCAAGTTTCAGTTCTAATACCCTTCCAAAATATCCGCCGGTATCCTGTCTTACAATTGGTATTCCAAGAGAACTAAAGACCTGCTGTACCATGTCGGTATTTCTTCTTCCGATGTTCAACTCTACGCCTACTTTTCTATCAGTTAATAGAAAACTGCCTCCGGCAATCGCTGCAATAATATTATCTTTTGAGGCTCCGGACTTTATCATTTTATTTAACAATAACGGTATGCCTGACCTGGCATATAGAGCAGGCCTGGCTTTTTCTTTTTCATCACTTGCCTGGGGCAACATAATATGAGCTAATCCACCGATCTTGGCATCATGATCATACATGGCAACAGCAACACATGAGCCCACGCAGGTCTTAAGTACAGTTGAAGGATTATCTGAAACCCCTATTTCTCCAGGCAAAATAACATGTGTCTCCATATGGTGTAACCTAACGCCCCTGGGGCATAGTCGAGTAGTCGAGTAGTCGAGGAGTTAACCACTCGACCATTTTCCCACTCGACTACTCGACCAATATGTTGGTGTCTTTGTGGCTGAACTCCTATCAAATAAGCAAATAATGGGCCGAAAGAGAAGTATAGAATTACTAATTGATATAATATATTGTAATTATGAATAAAAGAACTTATTTATTGCATTCGCAGGGCACTAAAACAAAAAATGGCTTATCCAACCTGGCCATTTTTCGGCCAGAAACAGCGTATCTATTTAGAACTGGCCGAATATCAGCCGCTTCAAAACCTGAAGTCTCAAACATGGATATCTTGCATATGGATTGAATATTGTATATTGAAAATTGTATATTGAAGGAATTCTGTCAATTTTCACTTTTCACTATTCACTTCTCACTATTCAGCACTTCCCTAACCTTGCGCGCCAGACTTTCCGATGTAAAAGGTTTTTGGAGAAAATTCAGTCCGGGCGCCAAAACACCGTGCTCAACTATGGCGTTGTCTGTGTAACCCGACATGTAAATCACCTTCATCCGGGGATAGAAAGGTTGCAGCTTTTCTAACAGCTCCTTCCCGCCCATCCTGGGCATCACCACATCAGCGATCATCAGATGAATCGGCCCCTCGTGCGCCTGGCTGACCATCAAAGCATCTTCACCATTTTCAGCATCTAATACTTTGTATCCATGCAGCAGGAGAACCTCTTGCGCAAATTTTCGAAGACCATTATCATCCTCCACAATCAAAATGGTTTCAGAACCGTCAAGTTCGATTACAGGGAGCTGCTGTTTTTCCTCCGAGTCCGCATCTCCCTCCGCCCTGGGCAGACCCGCCCGCCTCGCCTGAGCGCTCGCGACCCGCCTGCCAACGCCTGACTGTGGCGGGCAGGTGGCGGGCAGGTAGACCGTGAAGGTGGAACCTTGTCCGGGCTCGCTGTAAAGCCAGACAAAGCCATTGCTCTGTTTGACAATGCCATATACCGTAGACAAGCCCAATCCAGTGCCCTTGCCGACTTCCTTGGTGGTAAAGAAAGGATCGAAGATATGTTCCTGGGTTTCCTTGTCCATCCCGATGCCGGTATCGCTTACAGCGAGCATCACATAATGGCCTGACTTTTCTCCTTCAATACCGTGCTTGCGAAAATGGTTCTCGTCCAGATCAGTGTTGGCTGTTTCAATGGTGATCTTTCCTCCCAGGGGCATCGCGTCTTTAGCATTGATCGCCATGTTCATTATCACCTGCTCCATCTGCCCGGGGTCCACCTCCACCCGCCATAGTGCAGGTTCCGGAATCGTCAACAGCTCAACATCCTCTCCAATCAGGCGACCGAGCATCTTCTCTATGCCTGTTAACAGTTCATTGAGATCCAGAACCCTGGGTGTAATTATCTGCTTGCGGCTGAAGGCAAGAAGCTGCCTGGTAAGAGATGCCGCCCTGTCTCCGGCTTTCTCGATCTCTTCTATTTTCTTGCGTAAGGATTTATCCTTGATGACATCCATCAATGCAAGCTGGGCATTGCCGATGATGACGGTCAGCAGGTTGTTAAAATCATGAGCAACGCCGCCGGCCAGAGTACCGATGGCCTCCATTTTCTGGGACTGGTAAAGCTGGGCTTCAACTTTCTTTTTCTCTTCCTCCGTGCGCTCACGTTCCTCTATTTGTTCTTTAAGCTCCTGCGCGTAGATGATGGATTGGCCGTAAGCAGCTTGTAGGTCTTCCTCAGCCCGCCTGCGCTCGGTGATGTCCCTGACGATTGCCTGCAGCACGTGCCCCTCCCCGATGTGAACACGGATCAGGCTTACTTCGGCATAAAAAGGCGTCCCGTCCAGACGGGTGTGGAGCCACTCGAAAGTCTGCGGTTCCCCGGCAAAGGCGGCTTCGATCTTCTTTACGGCCGCATGTTCGGAAAAACTGCCGTCCGGTTGCTTTTCAGGGGAGTACTCGACCGGCGAATGGCCGATGATCTGGTCCTTTGTACATCCGTAGATCTTCTCCGTCTGAATGTTGCATTCAAGGAAGATTGTGTGGTTCATGATAAAAATAGCATCGCCCGCGGAATTGAAAAGTGTTTTGTATTTTTCCTCGCTCTCCAGCAGAGCCTCCTCAGCCCGCTTGCGCTCGGTGATGTCGCGCACGATGGTGACCACATAGTCCCGACCAAGCTGAACGTATTTGAGACTGAGTTCGACCGGGAACGTCGTGCCGTCCTTGCGGTGATGCAGGCTTTCCAGCATCATCGAGCCCGATTTCCGCAATTCCGCCATAACCTTCGGGAACGCGGACTTGTCCACGATGGGGTCAATGTCGTGGATCTTTAGCGACAGAAATTCATCGCGTGTGTAGCCGAGTTCCGCGCAAGCCTTTTCATTTGCGTCAAGGAAACGCGCCGTTTCCGGGTCCACCACCTCAACGGCGTCGTTGGACTGTTCCATCAAAGACCGGAAGAGTGTGAGCGATTCCTCCGCCTGCTTGCGCTCGGTGATGTCAGACATCACCCCGTTCAGTGAGACGACATTGCCTTGCTGGTCTTTCTCCCAACTGACGTGATCCTCCACCCACCGTACTGTTTTGTCTTTACTTATGATACGGTATTCAACGGCGCCGGATTCCATCTTCCTCTGAGCTTCTGTGAACCATGCAAAAACCCTTTCCTTGTCCTCAGGATGAATGGTGCTTTCCCGTATGGTTGGATCTCTAAGCCACTCTTCTACTGTATAGCCGTAAATTTTTTCGACCGCACGATTCACATAGGTGGCCAAAAAGGTTTTCGGATCCGCCCGGTAGATTAACTCATCAAGGCTTTCGGTTAGATTTCTGTATTTTCCCTCGCTCTCCCGCAGCGCCTCTGTGCGGTCTTGCACCAGTTCCTCCAGGTGGTCACGGTGTTTCCTCAATTCCTCCTCCGCTTGCTTGCACTCGGTGATGTCCCGGAAGACCATGACAGTACCGATGATCTCCCCTTCCTCATCTCTTATCGGCGCCCCACTGTCAGCAATATGCCGTTTTGTTCCGTCTTTGGCTATCAATACCGTATGATCGGCCAGGCCCACAACAACGCCTTCT
>VMSQ01000025.1 GCA_013792055.1 Desulfobacteraceae bacterium | reverse complement strand
CTATTCACTATTCAACATAATGACATCATTTTTCCTCTTGGAAAGTCTGCCTCATGAAGAGGGTTTTCACAAAAAAATGTGGAACATGGAGAACATGTTAGATTTTGGGGACATCCTATATTCATTCCGTCAAGCATAAAGTGTGCGTTTTTAATAAACTAATTAAATCAATAGGATAGAAAGGCGGCTAATCTTTGGGCGCACCTCTCCTTATAGTTTATTAAAAAAATTTCGGCGAATCTCCCACTATCGCGAACCACGCATCTGATCGTTACGATTATCCAGCATGCAACAATTAAATGCTGCCACTAATCATCCCTTATCCAGAGTCCAAAGTTCAGTGAGAGGCCCAGTATTGTCCCTCCAGAGGTCTAAAGCCTCGACGCTCTTGCACGGGCTCTCTCGCCGAAGGTGTAATATCGTCTATTCTATATTTAGATAATCAGCGTTAAATACTTCCCTTTTTTTCATCAAAGTCCAAGCGATAACCAGCATTTTTGCAGCCAGCTTAACGTGCATCTTTGTTTTAATCCCACGCTCACGTTCTCTTCCACGAAGAAGCTTGGTAAAGTATGTTCTGAACAGATCAACTCTTGCGGCTGCTACATTAGCTGCCTGATACAAGGCATAGCGAAGCTCGCCATTGCCTTTTTTGGATATTACCGGAATCGCTTTGTCACTTGTTCTTCCGCTCCGATTTGCACACAAATCATATCCGGCCATCTTGATAAGCTGTTTTCGGTTTTCAAATCGAAAAGGATCTCCAATCGACGACAGCACCCTGGCCGATATGTAAGGGCCAAAGCCAGGTATCGTCAAAAGATAACTATATTCAGGAAATTCAAGACAAAAGTCTTCGATTAAATCATTGGTTTTTTGTATCTGATTACGCTACCTGCTTAAGCTTTTCAACAAGAAGCTCGGCTTCATGTTCACTCGCAGGTCCCACAGGACAACCAATAGATTCAATTGCCAAGCCATGGATCTTGCGCAACCTGAGCGTCTGAGCTATCCCACGACGATTTGTCGTTACCATCTGAAAGAACTCACCAAATTCCATTGCTGCAATCGTATCAGGGTTTAGACACCAACCCACAATCGCCAGACTTTCACTCTCACATGCGCTGTAAAACTTGTCTAATTCAGGAAAGTACTGAGTCAGCAGATTGTTTCTGATTCGCATCCGAAGACTGTGCTCTTCTTTTTTCAGCCGTTTTCTTAATGACAGCAAAGCACGGACCTCAATGATGCTTTGTGGCGGACAATCATAGTAAAGGCATTTTCCCCTGGAAACCATGTCTGCAATATTGGCTGCATCTTTTGTATCGTTTTTATCCCAGCGTCCATCCAGAAGCTGCCGGTTGTATTTGACAGCCTGGCCGGCAACCAGCACAACATTACAGTCACAACGGATTAAGTGCCCGGCTAATGGCTTATGATAATTGCCGGTAGGCTCCAGTCCATAGACTAT
>VMSQ01000272.1 GCA_013792055.1 Desulfobacteraceae bacterium | reverse complement strand
TGCCTCGTCCACATAACGGGGATACCGCATAATTTTGACAACAAAATTCCCCGCAATGCCGGAGACATCCTTAATCTCTGCATTAGTAATAATTTTTATGTTGGGAGACCGACCGGCCTCCACCAGCCTGGGCGCAAGTATTCAGATAGCACAGTCATTGGTAGGAAATGTCTTATCAAGGCCAGCCATGATTCCGCCTATGGCTGATGAGCGTTCAACCAGATAGACATAATAACCGGCTTCAGACAAGTCCATGGCAGCCTGTATTCCGGTAATTCCACCGCCAACAACCATTACAGCGCCAATAATCTTGTTATCTCCATTATTATTTTTCATTTAGATATTTGTCGAGTTGTCGAGTGGTTAACTACTTGACTACTCGACCAATTTCCCACTCGACTATATGTTTAGTCGTCAACAAGTTCCAGTGCCCCGCTATTGCACCACCTCACACAAGATGGGCTCGGTGGTATGCCGCAAAAATCACATTTTAAGGGAATTCCTGTTTCAGCTTCAATAAAATAAGGCTTTTGTGGACATGATGCTCTGCAGAATGCGCACATATCGTATGTTTGATCACCAATAACAATAAACTGTTTGGAAGTACATGCAGCATCCACAAAAGGTCCGGCTATTACAGGATAATATCTGTTGCCGTCTCTCATCACTCTTATGCGTGCGCGTCTTGGATTTACTGTATTAGCCACATGATTAAGCGAACAGGCGGTCTCGCAATGCCTGCAACCGGTACATTTGGTATGATCGATCTTTATTCTCGGCATTATTATTCCTCCAGTTCAAGTGCCTGTAATTTCTCCTGGAGAGGCTCCCCCTGATCACTCCATCCTCTTAATTGATAATATTCAGGAAGCATTTCCTTAACACGACTGATTTGACCTTCAGCAGGGCCATTGGGAATGGGTTCCTTAAAAAAACGTTCAGGAAGAGTGTCATGGCTTATATTAAATCCGGCTTTCATGTTATATATTCGCTCCATATTCCAGATTCTCTCACCGATAAGTAATAAATCATCAGCCTTATAGTTTGTCCCGAGGCAGCTATTTACCATTGGAACGTAATTATTGAATTTTAACCCCATCAAAGGCCAGTTGCATAGCCCAAGCGAATCCACAACAGCAGAAGTATCCTGATATCTCTTCACCAATAAGGCCTTTCCATCTGTCTCCAATGGATCGAGGTTCTCATGAACATTGAGAAGCTCATCTATAAAGGTATAGCCATACAAATGATGCGGCCCGTAATTACATGTGGCAAAATGTAGACCCATTCCCTGAATAGCACGGGGATCAAAAGGGGCTAAAGAAAGACCTTTTACACCCATAAAAATTTCAGGCATATTAAAAGACTCGGCAATTGCCATTCCTCCTTGACCAAGTCTTTTGGCATAACCCTTTTTTGTTGAAATCAAACGTATTGCTTCAATCATGGAATCAGCATTCCCAAATGAAATATCTATTTTTAGCTCTTCGGGAGTAACTGCTTTTTTTTCAACCAATTCCATCAGTGTTGCAAAATTGCCTCCTGTGGCTACAGGATCCAGCCCCATTTCACCACACAGCATACTCATCATACCGATTGCTGAAAGATCGCTTATACCGCAATTGAATCCCAAAGTACCTATCGCAAGATAGGTCGGAACCATCCCTTTTCCTTCAAAAGCAGAATATTTGACATCTGCTTTTTTAATACATGCAATAGGGCAGGCAAAACACCCGCGCCCTCTCAATGCAAAGGCGCTGTTTAAAGCTTCGGTACCAATGTTCTTTAATGGCTGGGATGTGCTGCGAAAATTATTTCTGGGAAGAATGCCTTTCTGATAACAAAGTCCTACTAAAAATGTTGTTCCCCACTGAGACATTGCTTGCGATGTTAAAGGCGCACTGTTGAGTTTATTGATCAAAGTATTAATCACCTGCACAAACCGATTGCCATCAGCAACCTGCAGAGAATGCTGTCCTTTTACAGCAATGGCCTTAAGATTCTTAGCCCCCATTACCGCACCGATACCGGCGCCTCCAACAGAAAGGAATCTATCATTTACCAAATTGGCCAAAGGAACAAGTTTTTCTCCGGCAGGGCCAATTGATACTAAATAAGTTTCCCGCGCCATCCATGGATCGCCAAGATTCTTTTTAAAAAGCTCCTCAGTCTCTGATGTTGAACGCCCCCAGTACTCAAGGCCGGGAATAAGCTTTACTCTATCATCTATAATAGAAAGAATAACCGGCGCCTCGGATTGACCTTCTATTATAACCATGTCAAATCCAGCGTACTTTAACTCAGCACCAAAATGTCCCCGCATTTTTGCGCATGCCAAGCTACCTGAAAGTGAAGATTTGGTTATCACATTGCATGAAGCACCAGTTATTGCTCCTGTCCCAACAAGTGGTCCTGAGCAAAAAATCAGCTTATTCTCAGGAGAAAGCGGGTCTATATTGGGATCAACTTCATCAGTAAAAATTTTTACTCCCAATCCCCGTCCGCCTAAGTACTTTTCGAGCAGATCAGTATCAAGCTTCTCTATCTGGTGTTTACCATCGGTCAAATTTACTCTTAAACAACGACCGATCCAGCCATTCATCTCTCAATCCCCCACTATTTATATAAAAAGCGGTTAGCCAACCTCACAGGTCCAAATTACGCAGCGCCTTTGAGCCACTCCACTGTTTTTTCTTTCAAGGCCTGATCGTAACCGAATGTAACACAGGCAGTACGGCAAGAACCACAGCCAATACATTTGTCAGTATCAATATAAATAGAACCCTGCTGGTCTATAATTGCATTTACTGCACATACTGGTAATGCATAACAGGATTTGCAGTTGTGTTTACATATTACATTTAGCATGATGTCTTGATCTCCTATTTTTTATTTTTGACTACTTCGTAAAAATTCAAAGGACGGCAAAGTAAAAAGCTTCAGTTTCAAGGCGCGCAAATCCTGAGGAAAGAGACGTACTAATAGCTACGTCGCAATGA
>VMSQ01000066.1 GCA_013792055.1 Desulfobacteraceae bacterium | reverse complement strand
TGTTTAAAAAAAATTCGGAATCCATTTTATACTTTTTTTCAAACTCTTTACACTCGTTTTCAAATTTCAAGAATCGGGCATAAGAAAAATTGATGTGATCTTGCAAGGCTTCCAATATGATCGGTTTTGTATCAGCAATAGCACGTTTTGTTTTTAACAATAGTGTCGTACTCATATCTAATACCCTCGTGATTAAATATAAAAGACTTCACATTATTGGATCCTTCATCGACGATAAAATCAATATCTTTTGTGAATCTAAATATCCCCATAGTACTCAGGGACAATCCTCCTGATAAAGCAAAATCTATCTTGTTATGATGAAACCGAACGATCAGAGTTTTTAAGACCTCTTTTAAATTCATGATGTTATATGCATGCAGTGAAAATGAGATTTAATGGGGTAAAGGGAAAAACCAAAAGTGAAAGAAGGGTTTTATTATGGAACAAGGGAATTTTGTTCTCCTTTAAGAATATCTTCAGAAATCAAGACCAAAGAGCCTTGTGCCTGTTTCAGATCCGGTTGAGTTACCCATTTTATTGGGGTCAGGAGTTCTATTGGAAACTCTTTTATTATTCTGCTGACCGCAATCGGCTCGACCCATAAATCTTTCTTTTTTGCTTCTTCGATAATATTTTCCCAAATAAATGGAAATTTTTTCGCAATAAAGAGTATGTCCGCATAGTCTTTAGGTTCCATCCGACTTAAGGCACATATTTTATTTGAAAGAATATTTCTCCAGTTATCAATATTTGCAAAAAAATCAAATCGTTCAAAACCACCAAAATGAAAAGGAACATCATTTATAAAATCTATCTTTAGAACCATTTGATTCTTGTTTACAAAGATACGCAAAAAGGATTCGCTGGTTATTGAGACCATACACTGAGAAAATGTTTCTTTTAAATAAGCTACGACTATCTCACATTGCTGTTTAAAATTCGGGTGGTTGTTCAGGAATAAATCCAAATCATCGGAATATCTGTGATCAAGGAAACACCTGCTTAACGCAGTTCCGCCAGACAGGTAAAAATCAACATCCAGACCCTGAATTTCCCTTAAAATTTCATCCTGAAACGGATAAAGCTTATTTAAATAATATTCCTCTGGCATACTCATATTTTTCCTTTAATTCTTTTGGATACAATCTGCCAAGGACATCATCAGTTAAGGCTTCTTTCAATATTTTATTTGGAATAAGTTTAATCAATGTATACCAATCATAGGTAGACAACAGTCTACAAAAAATTAATTTTTTATCAAGAAACGGCAATGTTTCAATTTTACCAATGATGAGATCGTATAATTGGTTTTCATCAACATTCTTATCCCAAAAAGCATCTGATAATAATTTTTTTTTATCTTCCGGTGTCAATTGTTTCATATGATAATTGTGCTCCATGACGATCTTTTCTTCGAGACCTTTGCATAACCCCAGTATTGTCATTGCGAGCGAAGCGAAGCAATCTCATAACACATTGATAAGCCACAAGATTGCCACGTCCAGCCACGCTTTGCTCGCGGCTAAAGGCTCACTTGCTCCTCGCAATGACCAGAATTGACCAAAAATGAGGGTTGTGCAAAGCTCTCCTTCGAGACCTTTGCAGGCCGCCGCTATGGCCATTTAAAAGATGTCGATCATCAATGGAAACAGATGATGGAGAAGGGAAAATATTTTCCATTTTATTCAATAGTAACTATCTTGATGGCGGACGCTCCATTTTCTATAATACCATCTATGATTTGCTCTCGCGAGTCAATTGCGGTAATAAGGATTCTGTCAAATGAAAGTGAGCTAAGAAAAACAGGGTCCAAAACTGAATATCCCAAAAATTGTTTGCCTGCATTTAACATATCTACAACGGCAACCATTTCAATAGATGTCTCCTGCAAAGATATATATGCAATTTCTGCAAGGTCACTCGCGCCATAAAAAACGATTAGACTGACCCCTTCTGCCTCAAGTTTTTGAAAAAGTTTACGGAGTTTGTAGCGGGCATCCTTGTAAAACCTATAAGAATGCTGGATATACTTATATGTCAGTCTTGTTTTTTCAACAGCCCCCTCGGGCGTAAGTATATACTTTACCCTATTTTTAGGGATGGTTGTAATCTTGAAAAAACCTTTGTGAGCAAGACGCTTGATAAACGAATTTACAAGTCCAAGAGAAATATCAAGCTTTTTTGCAAGCTCACGCTGACTCTGAACGTGGTTTTCCTCAATTTCTTCAAGGAGTTTTAATGTTCGTATGTCGTTATGATCCATGATAAAATGAAAAGATTAAGGGGAGAAAATTTTTAGGAAAGCACATAGCTCCGCTTGGTGGGTTACAGAGCGAGACCTTTGCATAACTGCCAGTATTGTCATTGCGAGCGAAGCGAAGCAATCTCATAACACATTGATAAGCCACGAGATTGCCGCGTCGCCTTGCTCCTCGCAATGACCAGAATCGACCGAAAATGAGAGTTCTGCAAAGGTCTCAGTGCTTATTGTAATTCACTGAAGAGATTTGATTCAGGTCGTTCAGAAATTGAACACATTTTTTTTACTGTGTCAAGCATAATAACTTGAGAGTCTAAAATTCTGCCGTCATGCCGGTCCCGGATCGGGGTCCGGGATGACGGATCCGGCATCCAGCTTCTTTATCCTCTTGTAATTATTCTGGATTCCGGCTCCCCGATCGGGTCGAGGACAAGCTTCGCCGGAATGACGTCACGAATGAATCAACACCAAGAATATCATTAAATTATATATTTCGTTGGATCAATAATTCCGGCCTCTTTAAAACCTTGTTTTCTTATAATACAACTGTCGCGCTGCCCGCCTGCCTCGCAAGCTTGGCGAGCAGGCAGGTGATTCGTAAGTTCTAAACGGTCTTGCAGTAAAAGTTCATAAAGAGCTTTGCATAGCATCGAATTAACGATGCATAACAAATGCCTAAATTTCTTATAACCCTGCCCGACGGATGGCAGGCGGGCCTGAACGGTGAACTTTTGAACCTGTGAAGGCTTACATTTTTTGGACAACGTTGGTTTACCATGCACGCCGGTTGCGCACGGGTGAAGAAAACTATATGGCTGGGACTCATTACAAGGTTCGTTGATTTGTTCGTGAAATCCGTGTCCAAACATTTTCTTGACAGTCCAGCACTTTTTGGTGTACGTTTTATTTATAACGTGTACAAAGGATGTTGTAATCAATGGCTCAGATGGTGGCTGATAGTAGCGCGCTCATTTTATTGGCAAAATGTAGTTTGCTGGAGATTGTCTGCGACTTGTTTGAGATCATTGTCCCACAAGCCGTAAACATCGAGGTGGCCTCAGAAGATTTGGTCAAAAATTATCCGGATGCCGCCTTGATTTCAGACCTGATCTCAAAGGGGGCAATAAAGGTTCAAAGTTCTGGCAGTGATAGGCCCCCCCTGCCTATATCGCTTCACAGAGGGGAAGAAGATGTCTTGCTGTTAGCTATAAAGCTTGGAAGGTCGCTGTTTGCCACAGATGACGGCAAGGCGATCAAGGCCGCAAAGTTCTTTAAGGTTCCGTTTATCATAACTCCTAAGATCGTCGTTGAATTGTTTAGATTACAAAAAATATCGTTCAAGAAGGCACGAAAGTCCCTCGAAAAGCTCGGCAAAATTGGAAGATATTCGCCTGAGATCATTGCTGATGCTTTGGTCTCACTAATGGAGGAAAAGAATGGCAAAACCAACAACCATAAGGATACCTGAAGATCTTTTGAATGAGATCAATGAATTTGTTCAAGAATCGAAGTTGGATCGTTCGGCCTATTTGCGAGAAGTTCTACGGAAAGGATTTTCCATAGACAAGCAAGACCGGTTATTGCTCAAATACGTCCAGAAAGAGTTAAGCCAAATGGAAGTTTGCGAAGAACTGAAGTGGGACCCATGGAAATTCCTGGCCCAATTGAAAGCAAGAAACCTGTACTTGAATGTCGAATTCGAAGACTGGTTAGACGCAGCAGAACTACCATCGTAACCAATTCCTCACTCCCATCCACAGACCAGCCTGCCATGCATTATAATTGCGTTGACATAGTAAAAGCACGTTTGTAGGCACCCGATTATAATACTTCGTTATTGGTTATTTGTTATCCGTTCTAACAACATCTTCGCATAAAAAAGGGGGTCTTATATTATAATTGATGAACTCGTAAAAAGTCGGATTCAGATAGTATGTCATTTCGACCGCCGGGAGAAATCTTATATTTTCAATGCGTTATAGGCCAAAGATTTCTCGCTTTGCTCAAAATGACATTTTTAGGAGACTTTTTACGAGTTTTTCATAGTTACT
>VMSQ01000035.1 GCA_013792055.1 Desulfobacteraceae bacterium | reverse complement strand
GAAGATTCGGATTGAAGCGACGTTTCGTTAAATTGTGTGCGTGGCTGACATTATTGCCTACAAGTGGTTTTTTCCCGCATATTTCACATATCCGTGACATGATTTTTCTCCTTAAAAATATTATTTATTTATCTTATAAAAAATAATGAACTGCCTCGCAGCAAGCTTCATGTGAAATTAACCCAACAATTCACGAAAATCTGTGTAATCTGTGTAATCTGTGGATTAAAATCAGAATCCGCGCTTTTACAACAAAATTTATTAAGTGTAAAGTATTTTTTAACAGTATTTTTCAACTAAACTCTTCAACAATGTATCCTTCTCGAATTAAAAGCGCGGCCGTTACCCCGGTTAAATATTTTTCGCCAACTCCGCATGAAGGGCTTTTATCTTTAAGAAAGCAGAGTTTGATTTTTTGCTTCCTAATCCTATCCAATACCGCGTAGGCTCCTTTAATAAATGCCTCAGTATTATCATCACCGTAGCTGTTTATAACTTTTGCATTTCCATCCAGAACATCAAAACCATTTCCTTCAACAAGGTTTGAGGGGGCTCTTGGAGTAGAGAGTCCGCCAAGCTCTTCGGGACATATAGGAAGAATTTTTTCAGATTTCAGCAGCTTTATGAGGGCTGAGTTTTTTTTGCATTTACCATCGTATCTGCAGTTGAATCCGAGAAGACAGGCGCTTACTGCTATCATCGACGTCACTAATCAAGTTGTTAGGTTAAGGGTTAAGGGTTAAGGGTTAAGGGTTAAGGGTTGGTTGGCTTTGAACTTTGAACCTGAGTAGTTACTAATGATTCTTTACACAGAGCAAGGTACTGAAGGGCTTTATGCTGCACTCCAACATCGGGATAATTGGTAAGGACAGCCTCGAAACGGCTCAAAGCCGCTTTATAGCGCTTACTATTGTAATAAAAGAGCCCTACGTATAATTCATGTCCAGCAAGACTTTTAAGACATTTGTTTACTTTAACTCGGGCTTTGTTTGCATATGTATTTTCGGGAAACTGTTTGATCAGTTTTTTAAAAATATCAAGCGCTTTTTGCGCTGTGGTCTGATCCCGGTCTACGGAATCTATCTGCTCAAAATAGCAAAGTCCTGTCTGATAGATAACATAGGATGTTGCCTCGTTACGCGGATGAAGGTTAAGAAACTCTTCATATGCAAATATAGCCTCTTCATAGTTCTTTAGTTTGTAGTATGAATCAGCGATTTTCAGCTCCGCAAGAATCGCATATTTACTGAAAGGATACCAATCCCTTAATTTTTCAAAGTGTTCTATCGCTGTTTTATAATTTTCTTTTTTAAACTCATCCATTCCACTACCTGCAAGTTCCTGTATGCTCTTTTCTTCTTTTGGCTCAAGCCATGCACAACTTGAAAAGACAAGTAATGAAATGACGGTAATTGTTAAAATACGTTTCATAATTTATAAATTAACCTTTTCGTAATAGTATAGCCGCTAAGGCACAAAGTCACAAAGAAGAGATATGAATTATAATCTTAGTGTCTTTGTGGCTGAACTATAGATTTTCGATATAATGCTCCGCCGAAAATACAGCACTTGCTGCATCTCCAGCAGCGGTTACAATCTGGCGCAGGCCGGTACTTCTTACATCACCTGCCGCAAATACACCAGGTACTGATGACTGCATATTTGAGTCGACAATTATAAAACCGTAATCATCAACTTTAACTTCATTTTTTAAAAACTCTGTATTGGGGGTTATGCCTGTCCATATAAAACATCCGTCCACGGAGATTTTTTTTGTGTCTCCGGTTTTAACATTTTTTACTGTAATCTTTTCCACATTGGTTAAACCATCAATGCTTATTAATACAGAATCCCAGATAAATTCAATTTTATCATTGGCAAATGCTCGTTCCTGCAGGATCTTGGTTGCCCTTAATTGATCTCTTCTATGAATAAGATAAACCTTTTTTACAAACTTGGTCAGAAATATGCTTTCCTGAACAGCGGTATTTCCGCCTCCGACCGCAGCAACTATCTTGTCTTTAAAAAAAGGTGCGTCGCAGGTTGCGCATGTAGATAAACCTCTTCCCCAAAAAATATCTTCACCTGGGATGCCGAGCTTACTGGGTGAAGCTCCTGTAGCTATAATAATTGTGTGGCTTGTTACAGTTCTGTCATTTAACTTGATCTTTTTGACAGGGGCAGACAAATCAAGAGAAATCACTTCATTTGATTCTATATTAAGATCGAATTTTTTAACCTGCTCGGTCATTTTCCAGATCAAGTCAGGACCGCTGATTCCTTCTGGAAAGCCGGGATAATTTTCAATCCAGTCAGTTGTGAGAACCTGCCCTCCCGGGACAATCTTTTCAATCAGGATCACATTCAATCCGGCGCGTGCAGCATAAAGACCGGCGGTGAGCCCGGCCGGACCACCGCCGATTATGACAAGTTCATAATCAACACTTTTCACTACAAAGTTTCCTATAAAATTTTGTTTATAACTTCCTTCAGTTTTGATCTGGCAACCATACCTATCACCTGATCTACTACATTACCATCCTTGAAGAACATAAGTGTGGGTATAGATCTTATTCCGTATTTTCCTGGAGTGATTGGATTTTCGTCAACATTGCATTTGACAAACTTAATTTTGTCGCCAAATTCACTGGCAAGCTCCTCTACTAAAGGAGAAATTGCTCTGCATGGCCCGCACCAGGGAGCCCAGAAATCTATAAGCACCGGTTTATCAGACTTCAGAACTTCCGCATCAAAAACGCTGTCATCTATTTCCAAAACATCTTCCACCATGATATTTATCCTTTCTATAATAAATTTTGCAATACAAAGAAATATAATATTATAGATAAGTATTGTCAACCTTGTCCTAATCTGCCAGAGAATTTTATGAATAATATAATGTTCAAACTTTTAAGAGAATTAAGATTTAACGTAACTACTCAGGTTCACGGTTCAAGGTTAGAGAGCAATGAAGATTGAACGGCAGTGAACTCTATGTTGCCTTGGATTAAGGGTACATATTGCAGGGAGAATTCAAAGATGTCTACGAGCAGGCCATACGAATCCCGCGTGGCGGGACTGCAGTTCGTGGATTTACCTGCTTGTCATGCGGGATCTGAAATATATAAAAAGAACAGATTACTGGGGATGTTTAGAGTATAGTTGAAGAAACAAGTGGAAGTTAAGGCACGAACGGGCAGGTCAACCATCTCAAGAAATATGCAGAAATCAAGACAACCAACCGTGAACTTTGAACCGTGAACCTAACAACCTGAGTAGTTACGATTTAACTAACTTTAAGGAGGAGATAATGAGTGAAATAAGGATGACCGGGGAGATAAGGACGGATTACGATTGCGAAACCACAGGTCTCCCCGCTGAAAGATGGGGCGAAGCTGTTTTCAAGGTTGGGGACGAAGAAATAGTGCTTGAAGTCAGTGTAGAAAAGAACGTAATAGTAGCAATAATGGCTGGAGATGATGCAGTATGGAAGGGGACGCTGAAGGGATTAAAAGAACTTTTTAAAAGTCAAATTAAACCCCAATAGTAATTTCCTATATTTTTGTGCATATTTTTTTAAGAGGGCTCTAATTTTGAGAAAAATTTATTTCAGAGCCCTCTTATGTTTAACCGAGGCAAGGAGTTACTCAACAGGATAACCAGACTTTTCCCATGCAACCCAGCCGTCTTCTATGTTTACAACATTTGTATATCCCATGCGAACCAGAGTATGTGCAGCAAGCGATCCGCGTCCCCCCACCTTGCAGTAAACTACAATTTGGGCATTTTTATCAGGTATTTGATTGTTAATCTTAAATTCCAGCAATCCTCTCTCGATGTGAATTGCTCCAGGGATATGCCCCATTTTAAATTCATTTGCAGTCCTTACATCAAGAAAGATATATCCGCCTTCATCGAACAACTCCTTTGCAATCGAAACAGGGACATTGGTTATATGTTTGTTGGCTTCGGCGACCAGATCTTTCGCAGTCATAACTGCTGGAGTAGTTGCGTTTCCGCTGACAATAAAACTGAATCCTAAAAAAAGGGCTATGACAAGTACCGAATATTTTTTCATAAAAACCTCCTTTAATATTGGTTGATTGGTCGAGTAGGAAATTGGTCGAGTGGTTGACTACTCGACTATTTAGATGGCTTGGTGGCTGAACTGTTATTTCTTTCTATTTGTCTATCCTCTTAGGTATCATTTCCTGCGACACAATAACGTCTTTGTTGGCATTCTTATAAGACATTTCCACATCCTTTTCAAGCAGAAACAGGTCTGTATTTCCGTGACATGAATTGCATGTTTTATTCTGTGGAGTTTTTCTCCTGATATTATGAGGAGTTGCAGGTTTCCATGTGGGCAGTCTGTCAAAATTGGACAGACCGTTATCAACATAAAAATCAAATGTCCCCTGGTCTACAGGGATATGGCGTACTACAACATACCTTTCAGGTCTTTTTTTACCTGGTAAAGGATTCAGGCCTATTTTAAAATCAATGGTTGATCGTCTGGTTTTGAAGAAGTTAATACCATGTTTGTCCTTTCCAACATGACAGCCATAACAGTTCTTGTACTTTACTGAATGGCAGACATGGCAAGTGACTCTGTCTCTGTGTAATGTGTGCTGGTCTGCGTTTTTTGACTTTGGATCATAAATATTTGCATGGCAGTTCAAACACTTAGGACCGTTTTCAACTTCGTACCGGTTTGCATAATCCTTGCCGTCTCCATGCATTTCATCTGCCTTGTGGCAATTGTTGCATTTAAAGTGTTTTTCTTTGTGTATATCAGGAGGCATCCCTTTGTTTTCACCAAAATATTCTTTTTTTATTCGGCTTCCGTGACAGGCCGTACAGACCAGGTTCATTGGAGGCTTTTTTTGAAAAATATGACCATCCAGCAACCCTCCTCCCACAGCTTCCGGCCGGCTGATATGGCACTGGCCGCAACTGCTGTGACATGAATTACAATGAAGCTTTCTTGCTTCATCTACTCTTGAATGTACGGTTTTGTCAGAGCTTGACCGATTATCAATATTTTTTTTGAATGGTCCCAGATTAATATGGAGACTGCTTTTGTAATGCCTGGCAATATCGTTATGGCATGATCCGCACGTGTTTGAAGGATCAGGAAATGAAGGATCTTTTATTACACCCTCGTGCGCTGTTTTCCAGTCAGGATCATCGGGATTTCCTCCATGACATTCATGGCATCCAATTTTACCATGATTTTCGTCTTCTGTAAAAAAGGAGTCAACAAACACCTTCTCATGCGGAGCCAACGGCTCCACATAACCCCCTCAACCTTCACCTGAGGTTTCAGAAGAGGCTGTAAGTTCGGATGGACTGGTTTCAGCTATTTCCCGTGTAATTTTTATAAGATCTCTAGCGCTGTTATGACATTTAAAACATTGGTTTACATTCTCAGCGCACTGAACATCAAAGTTGACATTACACAATAGTAAAAAGGCTAAAACCAGAGAAAAACTAATTGTAAGCTTCATTAGTTTCATTTTTTAATATTGCCACTATATCTCTGCCAAATTCCCTTTGCTGCCATTTTTTCATTTCTTTAATCTTTGAAAGATCCTTTAAATGAACTGGATTCTGTATTGCAATTGAGTTTATAATTGTTTTGTTGCAGACTATAGCCGGATCTAACTCTAGTTCTTTAGCTTTCGAATCTCTCCAGCGTTTAACAGCCTTTGCTCTTAATGAAACTTCAGGAGGTAAAAACGGAGCTTTCCTGCGCGGATAAACAGGCAGGTCAGCGGTGGGTAACGTCAAGGAATTATTTGCAGCCTTGACTATGGCATCGCCATACATGTCAATCTGTTTTCGGCTTAATGCTTTTATTTTTTCTAACTGTCTTTTATTAACAGGCTTTTCCTTAACAATTTTCATTATAGAATTATTGCCGATTATCTTGAACAAAGGCCTGTCTTTTTTTTCGGCCGTGCTTAACCGAAACTGAAGAAGGGCTTCAAGGACAGCGAGCGATCTGCAGGTTAGGTGTCCTGCTCCTTTGAATTTCATGAATAATGGTTCGCTATTAAGTGAAGCGGGTCTTACTTTGCTTAAAATTTCACATTCTTCATAGACCCAGGAAATCCGGTCAATTTTTTTGAGTTCTTTTTCTAGAATTTTTGCAAGTTTAATAAGATATATCGTATCGTTTACAGCATATTCTATCATATCTTCCGACAGAGGCCTTTTGGACCAGTCTTTTTTCCTGTATTCCTTATTAAGACTGATTTTGAATCTTTCTTTAATTACAGCAGCCAGACTTGTTTCCCTGATTCCTAAAAACATACAGGCGATCTGGGTATCAAAAAGATTTTTTATCTTTATGTTGAAATCCCTGTAAAGACTGCGCACATCGAAGTCGGCCCCGTGAAAAATTTTCTTGATATCGCTGTTTGAAAAAAGGATGTTAAGCGAAGAGAGGTCTTGAATCTGTAAGGGATCAATTACAAAATATTCTTTTTTCGTGCTAAGCTGGATCAGACAGACCTTTTCTTTAAAATGATACATTGAGTCAGCTTCCACGTCAAATGCAATGGATTTTTCCTTGTTTAAATCTCTTGTAATTTTTTCAAGATCTGTTTTAGTGCTTATCAGCCTGTATTTAGTTTTCATAAATAATAAATCTTTTTTTCTTGACCCGAATGCCCTTTTCGCCTAAATTTCCAAATTCCGTGGTAGTTTTTATATGCGCAATTATTTTAGTTGGTTTCAGTCTCTTATATGAGACCTTTGCAGAACGCGACATTTTTTTATCAGGCAAGGAAGGCAAAAATTTTAACCGGAGGAATACATTGAGTATTTCGAGGATTAAAATTTGAAGCCTGCCGCCGCATCACGGAAAAATGGCAGTTATTCAAAGGTCTCATATATGTTTAGTTTGATTCTGGGTCAACAATTATGACGATTTTGTAAAGATTAATTTTAATTCTTGGTGAAAATATAATGATAAATATAACTCTTCCTGATGGAAGTAAAAAGAGTTTCGAGGACGCACCAACCGGTTTTGATATAGCAACGAGTATTTCAGAAGGTTTGGCGAGGAATTCAGTCGCTGTTGAGATAGATGGAAAGATAGTCGATTTGACTGAAAGGATTGTCCATGATGCTTGCCTGCGCATTATCACAACTAAAGACAAGGAAGCTCTGGAGATACTTCGCCACAGTGCTGCACATGTCATGGCGCAGGCAATTCGGCATATTTATAAGGATGCCAGGCTTACGATCGGGCCTGTTGTGGAAGGTGGATTCTACTATGACATTGATATGGAGCCGATTTCAAAAGACGATTTTCCTAAAATTGAGGAGGAAATCAAACGAATAATAAAGGCAAAAATTCCTTTTAAGCGCAAGATGGTTACAAAATCCGAAGCGCTTCAATTTTACGAAAATGAGCCATATAAAGTCGAAATGATTTCAGAACTTGAAGATGGAACAATATCTCTGTATGAACAGGGAGATTTCACAGATTTATGCCGTGGCCCGCATCTTCCCCATACAGGCTTCATAAAAGCGATAAAATTAATGAAGGTTTCGGGTGCTTACTGGCGCGCTGATCAGTCAAAAGCGCAGTTACAGAGAATTTATGGTACAGCCTTTTTTGATAAGAAAGAACTTAAAGCCTATATAA
The DNA here is from genome assembly GCA_013792055.1 of Desulfobacteraceae bacterium. Taxonomy (GTDB): domain Bacteria; phylum Desulfobacterota; class Desulfobacteria; order Desulfobacterales; family ETH-SRB1; genus B13-G4. The sequence continues at coordinate 5,716 of VMSQ01000035.1, read as the reverse complement.
ATTTCCTCGAAGAGGCCAAAAAAAGAAACCACAGAAAAATTGGTGCAGCCCTTGACCTTTTCAGCTTTCACGAAGAAGCGCCGGGAATGGCTTTTTTCCATCCAAATGGAATGAATATCTGGAATGCGCTCTTAGATTACTGGAGGGAGGAACACAGGAAAGCAGGGTATGTTGAAACAAAAACACCGATTATGCTTAACCGTTCTCTATGGGAAAAGAGCGGGCACTGGGATAATTACCGGGAGAATATATACACCTCTGTTATTGATGAGGTGGAATACGCAATAAAGCCGATGAACTGTCCCGGCGGGATGCTTCTGTATGGCATGAAACCCCACTCATACAAGGACCTGCCTGTTCGTGCTGCTGAGATCGGACTTGTACACCGTCACGAACTGAGCGGAGTGCTGAACGGCCTTTTCAGGGTCAGAGCTTTCCATCAGGATGATGCCCATATTTTTATGACCGAAGAACAGATAGAAGAAGAAATACTCGGAGTTCTCAGGCTCGTTGAAAGGATTTATTCAACCTTTGGTCTTGGTTTTCATCTGGAGCTTTCCACCAGACCTGAAAAGTCAATAGGAACAGATGAACAGTGGGCACTTGCGACAGAAGGTTTAAAATCAGCATTAAATTCTTACGGTATGGATTATAAAACAAATGAAGGAGATGGCGCATTTTACGGGCCAAAGATCGATGTACACATAAAAGATGCTCTTGGCCGAACATGGCAGTGCGGGACAGTGCAGCTTGATATGTCGCTGCCTGAAAGATTTGATCTTTCTTATATAGGCAAGGATAATGAAAAACACCGTCCCATTATGATTCATAGAGTAATTTACGGCTCTATTGAAAGGTTTTACGGCATACTTGTTGAACACTTTGCAGGGAAGTTCCCTTTATGGTTGTCTCCGGTACAGGTTGCTATTCTGGCAATTAATGATGAGCTTGTTTCTTACGCAAATTCAATAAAAGCAGAATTTGAAGAGCATGGCCTAAGGACCGAGGTTGACAGCAGAACAGAAAGCCTTAACAAAAAAATCCGTGATGCTCAATTGAGCAAAATTCCTCTTATCCTTACGATCGGCGGGAAAGAAAAAGAAGCCAACACTCTTTCAGTAAGAACTCTGGACGGTAATGTCGAATTCGGAATTAAACATAATGATTTTTTAAACAAAGTTCTTGCAAATATAAAGGGTAGGGAACTGGAATTGAATATTTTTTAGCCGTTCACCGCAGAGGCTGCTGAGAACACAGAGAGTATAAGTAATGGAAGTAATAAAGATGACAAACTCGTAAAAAGTCAAAAAATACCATTTCCCGTCATTCCGGCGAAAGCCGGAATCCAGTCTTTTCAAGCAGTTGCAGAGCATCTGGACTCCGGTTTTCACCGGAGTGACGACTTTTTACGAATTCATCAAAGATAAACAATGATTAAAAAAAGGTTTGCTCTGTGTTCTTTGTGCGCTCTGTGGTGAACTATTACGTTATTTTGTAATATTTTAGATTTATGACAAAAGATAACGCTGGTATTACCACCCACAAAATAAAATGGTGTGATCTTAAGTGTAAACACGCCGATTTTGCGAAGCTGGAGGCAATGGATGGGAGCTGCCGGACCTTTCAGTCTTTATGGTGCAGCAAGCTTAAAAAACATGTTACAAAAAATTCGCCGTGTGAGGTATCATTCGGAAGGAGAAGGCCGACTACCGGCTGGTGATATAAATTTTTTACCGCCCGCTTCGCTCAAGGCGCAAAGGTCGCAAAGGGAAAATAATATTTCAAAAAGCACTAAAGTGTTTAAAAAATTTATATACTACTGGCTTCCCATCCTGATTTACTGTTTTTTGATCTTTATTCAGTCTTCTTATCCTTCTCCTGAGAGCATACCGGCTCTGCCTTATATTGACAAAATCCTGCATTTTATTGCCTATGCTGTGCTCGGAGTCCTCTTTTTCAGGGCGTACAGAACCCAGCGATTCAAAGAAAATATAAATTTGGCGATTATGCTCAGCATAATATCATCATCTCTTTATGGCCTGAGTGATGAAGTCCACCAGTATTTTGTGCCATCCAGAAATGCCGATATAATGGATTTTTTTGCAGATGTGGCGGGAAGTATTTGCGGAGTGTATATATTCAATAGATTTCTCTTAAAGATACCAATTCGGTCAAAAAAGTAGTATTTTTGATATTTTAGGAGATATTAGGATATAAAGATTTTTCCGAAGCCGTCTTATTCCCCAATAATCTTTACAAGAGCTCGTTTACGTCTTCTGCCGTCAAACTCTCCATAAAATATCTGTTCCCATGTACCAAAGTCGAGTTCACCGTCGGTGACCGCAACCACGACTTCACGTCCCATTATCTGCCTCTTCATGTGAGCATCTGCGTTGTCTTCGCCAACATTATGTCTATAATTTGAAACCGGCTCATGTGGCGCAAGTTTTTCAAGCCAGACATCATAGTCGTGATGAAGGCCTGATTCATCGTCATTTATAAAAACTGAGGCTGTAATGTGCATAGCGTTAACCAGAACAAGACCCTCCTTTATTCCACTTTCTTTCAGGCAATCTCTAACCTGGGGAGTTATATTTATAAATGCCCGTCTTGTGGGAACTTCAAACCACAGTTCTTTACGGAAACTTTTCATATGATTATTCTCCTAAAAAGTAATTTGGGTTTAAATATTTGATTAATTACGTTATGAATTAATCTATCAATTAGATTTTCCGCTGCTTGAAGATCATTGGCTGAATTAAAGTAGGACTCCAACTCTTGTAACAGGATGTCATGCCTTGATACAGGCTCTCCGATTGTTTCATAATTTATGGGGGGCCTTGAATAAAGCTGGTCTTCAAAAAAATAATTTGCCGGCCATGATGAGGATTTTCGCCTGAAAGGCCAATTAATCTTTAAATCTAAAAGCTCTCTTACAGTTTCGAGGCATCCGTTATTTTTTAATAAGCTGTTTGCCGTTAATGGTCGATTAAGGCGTTTTGCCACTTCTTCAAAAATCGTGTTTAATAATTTAGCTTCAGTAATTACAAGCCCATATGCATACCAGTTACTTGCTGTTTCTCGGACTATTTCTTTGAAAACTGCCGGAAGATTATTGTATGTGGGGCAGAAGTAAACCCTGCACGCCATGCCTCCGTAAAAACTTAGCCCCCTGAAATCTATACCTTTATTTTCGTCAAGCAGGGGATGTAAAAGACATCCCACTCGTGAACGTTTTTTCCCCACCAGCCCAATATACGGGCAATGGTGAAAGTCGGGGAAAGGCCTTTCCTGCGGTTCTCTATCTTCGACTTTTTCCTTGAAGGCGAGTATAGCATCCATTTCTCGTTTAACGTGCAAGAAAGTGTCGGTACGCCATGTAAGCATCTCCATGATAGATTCGTACGATGGATTAACAACATTATACAAACCGCAGCATGCTCCACAGGAAATTTCTTCATTTACTTGACAAAGATAAATCCCGCCGCGCACCTGGTTGTCATTAGCATTAAAATTGGACATTAATAGAGACCGGTCATGGTTTTTTGAGAATTATTAACTGCCATAGCTTACTGTAATAGTGTAAACTCGACAGCAAAAGCGCTCCGCCTATAGTCGTATAGACGATAGCCAGGTATTGCTTGGGAATAGGGGAATGCCGCAAAATTATTCCAAGTGTAATCATGACGACGATGATAAGATAACTTTTCCATGCCTGAAAAGCGAAAATACACCCTTTTTCAGGGAGCAGACAGATACGGTCAATATTTTTTTTAGCTATTCCGGAAAATCCAAAGCGATATACCGCCAAAGACAAAATAATTCCAAATACCCCCAAAGGTAAAGCAGTTAGCCAATCAACCTCTTTAAGCCAGTAATAAGCCATGCTGCAAAGCATCACACCTACAGTGCTCCACATAAAACCGGCAAGAGCAATAAGCAAATATTTGGAAACAGACGGTTTTATCCTTTTGTAAAACATCAAAATCCCTGATTAACAGCCTTGTTGCAGGCGCTGGCAAAGTCTTCAGGATAATGTCCGATAATCCAGCGAGATAGCCACTGACTGTAAGTTCCTGGTGATTTAGGATGACGGGGAATAAAAGTGTAGATAAGCCGCTGGTCATTGTCCGGGTTATCAAACCTCTTGGATAGTTCGTAACAAATCATCATTTCCACACCCAATTTCTCCAGCATTCTTGCAGTTGTCAAAATAGCCATGTCCAGAGATTTTCTCACTGTAGAATTTGCCTCAAGGATATTGCCGCACTTTGCGGTAGCCATAATCTGCACTTCTCCTTGAGAGCGTTGGGCTTTGGGTACAAAAGCTATGATGTTTTCGTCCTGATAGAAAATAAGGCTTTTTGCCTTGCCTTTTCTACCATCCATTCTCCTGTTATTTTTTATGGCATTAATGTATGTTTCAAAGAAGTTCTTGCCGGTACTGTTTCTGAACTGGCGGCAGAAGAGAGATACTTCATCTCCTTGAGTATAGGTCGGAAATAAAGCGTGGCTTTCATCATTTTTTCCATTGATAAAACCCGGAGTATATTTGGGCACTATGGCAAATTGCTGGTGTATTTGCTGGTGAGAGGCATTGAGTCGATATCCTGAAGAAGATAGATCAAATCCGAAATTCCATCCCCACATTGATGCGTTAAAGGGCAAATTGTTTTTATCTCCTTCATGATGTTTTATGGTTTTAAGAAGATGTATCCGCAAAGACTCTAACTCTTGTTCTGTGAGAGTACGTTTTTTTGCGGGAATGGAAATGCCCAGACTCTGGGCGACCTGTGTGTAAACCCTCTGATAGTATAGATGCCTGAGCCCTATCAAATCCTCTTTCTTAAGCGCTTTGATTTTATACCTGATGGAATCATGCGCCATGTTTGCTGCATAATGTCCCCATGGGATATAACTGTTTTCTCTCAGATATTCCCAGATGTGAGTGCCGGCAGACTTTTTATACTCTCCCACAATTTTATTGGGGCCCTGGATGCCTGGGATAAGTACCATTGCCTGCTTATAACCATCAGGTAAAAAAGGATTGTTGGATACGATTTCGAACAGATGGTGGTTTTTAATTGCCTGTTGAACTTCTCCTTTTTTTGTCTTTTCATATTTAATCCCAACAGGCTCTCCAGTATTGGGATCAACCTCAAACAAGCACGATTTTCTGGCTAACTGTATAAGTAAATCTGCGTCTGTGGACATTCTTCCTAATGATATAAGAAGCGGATCATTGTCTTTGAACTCATTTATACCGGCTTTTAATTTCGAAAATTTGTGTTTGCTAATAATATCAAAAGGATTTGCATTTTCTATTCTTTTGTCGGCGCTTGACTTTAATATAAAAGTTGCGCCCATAAAAGGAAACGGGTTGGAGATCTCGAATACCCAGTCAGCGTTATCAATTGTTACATCATTTGCGGGAAAGTTGATTTTGTTTTCAACAGCAGTCTTACCGTCAATATGCCCAAGAGTTGTAATGTGATCTTTTTCTCTGAGATTGACAACTGTATAATCGGGCTTGTGAATGCCGTAAACAAATTCACCTGAAAATGATACGCAGGTCCTTACAGACAATTCATCCATGCATTTTCCTCATTGTTTACAATTTTCAGTGAAACTCCGTGCCCGTTCGTGCCTTAACTTCCACTTGTTTCTAACTATACTCTAAACATCCCCAGTAATCTGTTCTTTTTATATATTTCAG
>VMSQ01000158.1 GCA_013792055.1 Desulfobacteraceae bacterium | reverse complement strand
GTTTTGGGAAATCTTTGTAATTCCATAAAAAATATTGCCGTGGTGGGATCCAGAAATGCGACAAACTACGGTATTTCAATAACGAAAAGGCTGTGCGAGGAATTAGCTGCTCTTGATTTTACAATAGTAAGCGGCATGGCGGTGGGGATTGATACTGCTGCACATACAGGTGCTTTAATCGGCAAAGGGAAAACAATAGCTGTGCTTGGAAGCGGTCTCGAAAGAGTTTATCCACATAAAAATCTGGAGCTTTTCCATAAGATTGCCGAAAAAGGCGCGGTTATTTCCGAATTTCCTCTTTTAGAGGAGCCTGAACCTCACAATTTCCCAATAAGAAACAGAATAATCAGCGGCATTTCACTCGGAACGGTTATCGTTGAAGCAACCCAGAAAAGCGGCTCACTAATTACAGCACGCCTCGCAGCAGAGCAGGGAAGAGAAGTTTTTGCAGTGCCCGGCAATATAAATTCTTTTAAAAGTATTGGAACACACAGTTTGATTAAACAGGGGGCAAAGCTGGTCGAAAATACACAGGACATACTTGAAGAGCTTTATCCTTTAATAACAGATGATAGCTCAAATAATAAAATTAAGCATGAAGATAAAATAAACAAACCGCTTTCTTTGCCATCAGAGGAATTGCTTGTGTTCGAAGCCATCGGCCATTACCCGGTGCACATAGATGAGCTTGCACGAAAAATATCTATGGAACCCGGAAAACTCTCAGGCATACTTCTTAAGCTTGAACTGCATGGTATTGTTAATCAGGCACCAGGGAAATTCTTTTCCATAGAAATAGTAACTAATCAGGTTCACGGTTCAAAGGTTCAAGGTTCAAGGTTAGGAAGCGATGAAAATTGAACGGTAGCGAACATTACCTCGCAGTGGATGAAGAGTACATATCAACCGGCGAATTCAAAAATGTCTACGAACAGGCCAACCGTGAACCGTGAACCGTGAACCTAACAATCTGAGTAGTTACCAGAGATAAATAAAAAGCGGTAAGGAGATATAGTGACTAAACCATTACTTGTTGTTGAATCACCAACAAAGATAAAAACTATAAAAAAATATCTTGGGTCGCAATACAACATTGTTGCTACCGTTGGGCACATAAAGGACCTCCCTGCAAAAGAGATTGGAATAAACATCGAAAAAAACTTTGAGCCTAAATATATTGTTATTCCAGGAAAACAGAAAGTTATAAACTCCTTAAAAAAAGCCGCGGGTGATGCGACAGACATTTATTTGGCACCTGACCCTGACAGGGAAGGCGAAGCTATTGCATGGCACACCGCAGAAGTTCTCAAGAAAAAAGGAAGAAAATTTTATAGAGTACTTATTCATGAGCTTACAAAAAAAGCTATTAATGAAGCAATTGCTGCGTCTGAAGATCTCCATAAGAAAAAATACGAGGCTCAGCAGGCACGAAGAATTCTTGACAGACTGGTTGGATACCAGACATCTCCATTGCTGTGGCGCAAAGTAAAAAACGGCCTCAGTGCAGGGCGTGTACAATCAGTTGCAGTACGTATAATATGTGAAAGAGAAAGAGCTATCCATGCCTTTGAATCGGAAGAATACTGGTCTATAACAGCCCTTCTTGAAAGCACCTTACCTCCGCAATTTAAGGCAAAACTTGTAAAAAAGAACGAAAAAAAGATCAAAATTCCCGACGAAAAGGCATCGCTTGATATTCTGAATGATCTTTCAGGGAATAAATTTATTGTTAATAAAGTTCAAAAAAAGATTACGAAAAAAAACCCTCTTCCCCCTTTTATCACAAGTAAACTTCAACAGGAAGCAATCGGAAAGCTTAAATTCTCTGCAAAAAAAACCATGGTTGTGGCACAACAGCTTTACGAAGGTGTCGATATCGGAACAGGTGGAACTGAAGGGCTTATTACTTATATGCGTACCGATTCCACCAGAATTTCAAAAGAAGCTGCAGAAGAAGCACTTGTGCTGATTCGGGAAAAGTTCGGTGAAAAATTTGCTCTTGATAAGCCAAGATTTTTCAAGAATCTGAAGAAAGCTCAAGACGCGCACGAGGCCATCAGGCCCACATCGGTTTTCAACACTCCTGAAAAATTAGCCCCTTATCTTTCCAAGGATCAGTTATCTCTTTACCGTCTTATCTGGCAGCGTTTTATTGCGTCGCAGATGCAGCAAGCTCTGATAAATACAAATATAATCTCTATTATAGCCGGGCTCTATTTATTTACTGCCAGCGGATCATCTGTTAAATTCCCAGGCTTTATGGCTCTTTACATGTCTGTCGACGAAGAAATAGAGAGCGAAAAAGAAAAAATCAATCTTCCTGAATTATCTGAAGGAGAAGAATTAAAGGTCAATAAAATAGAACCTAAACAGCACTTTACCATGCCGCCGCCAAGATTTTCAGAGGCTTCACTTGTAAAAGAGCTTGAAGAAAACGGAATCGGCCGTCCCAGTACCTATGCTTCAATATTATCCACGATCAAGGAAAAGGGATATGTTGATTTTCTAAAAGGATATTTCAAACCAAGCGAACTTGGATTTATCGTTAATGACCTTCTTGTTAAAAGTTTCCCAGACATATTTGAAGTTGATTTTACAGCTAAAATGGAAGAAGATCTTGACCGCATAGCAACTTCGGGAACAGATTCTTTAGAAATTCTGACCCGTTTCTACGGCCCATTTAAAAAAGAACTGGATGCTGCCGCAGAAAGTATGCTCAGCATGCGCGGCGTGGGCCTTCCCACAGATCTTTCCTGCCCTGAATGTAAAAATCAACTAAACATTAAAGTCGGCAAGAACGGTCACTATCTTGCCTGCAATGGATACCCCAAATGCAAGTATACAAGAAATTATACCAGAGATGAAAAAGGCAAAATTCAGCCAGTCGAAGTATCTAAAGATGAACTATCAGATATAGTTTGTGAAAAATGTAAAAAACCGATGGTGTTAAAGGATGGAAAATACGGCAAATTCTTAGCATGCAGCGGGTATCCGGCGTGCAAAAACACTAAATCTATAAATTCAAACCAAACAGATAAAACTACAGGTGTAAAGTGTCCGGAAAAAGGCTGCACCGGCGAAATTGTTGAAAGACGGTCAAAAAGGGGGAAAATCTTTTATGGCTGCAACCGTTATCCTGATTGCACATTTGCTCTCTGGGACAAGCCTGTAACAGAAAATTGTCCGGATTGCGGCGCTGAGTTTCTGCTCGAAAAATCCACTAAAAAACAAGGTGCCTTTCTCACCTGCCTTAATAAAGAATGCGGATATAAAAAGATCCTATAAACCTGACAAATACATCTAAAGTTTTACTCAAAAGAAGCAAAATCCCAACATATTATATCGCTTCGATTTAGTTGAAAAACGATGATCTCTGCTTTTGCACGTCGTAGTTCAGCCGCTTGGTTCGATGGAAACGCTTTTCCGAAACTTTCCGAATTTTAAAAAGTGTATCGCTTGTTCAATTGCCTGACGATTCTTCATGATGAATGGATGTGTTGCGTGAATAACAATATAATCCCTCATTCCTTCTACTTTTGCATTATTCACCGAAACCTTGCCATCATCAGTTCCAGGTATGATCAGAGATAAAAACGGGTCGATCGATCTGTCCCCAGCAATGATACCTAAATCAAAATTTACAGCCCCTAATTTTTTCGGCAGATTATCGTTGCCTGTGCCAAGTTGTTGGCCGGCTGGACCATTTATCCATTTGAAGATAAAAGTTTGCCCCAGTTTATCAACCACCTCACTTCCCATGTTCGGCGGGCTTAGCATCACAACGCGTCCCAGCTCAGGAAGCGCGTAGTGCTTTAGGTAATATCGAACTACAATACCCCCCATTGAATGAGTTACAAAGTGAATCTTTTTGGCACCATTATTTCGGCATCGTTCGATTGCTTTTGGAATTACCTCCCCAGCGAGTTCTTCAATTGTTTTCGAACGTGATGGATAAGCTATATTTAATACGCTATATCCTTTGTCGGATAAATGGCTTTCAAGTTTCGCCATTGAGCTTTTTGATCGAGCCAGGCCGTGCAAAAGAACGACATATTCCGGGGGAGCAGTTTCACCAAAACCTTCACCTATAAACAACATTATAAAGATGATTATGGTGACAACCTGCCTCATCATTTGACACCGATTTTCACCGATTTCTCCGTTAGCCGCCAGCGGCAAGCAATAGCAGATAATTCATTATCAGAAGTATGTTTTGTTTCCACTTTTAACTCCTTCGAACTCCAATACCAACTATGTTGTCACTATATTCCGGCTTAACTATTTAATATATAGCTTCTGGCTAAATATCAAATTCAAAAACACTTAACAATCGCCATCTGAAAGGAATGGGGTCAAGAGCAGACATCGGCATCCCTCTTTTTCTTCTGTTAAAATAGTTTTTTGAATACAAAAGAATAGGGCTCAACAGGTTTTAGCTTGTCTGTCTGAAACGGCAATTTTTCATGTGATCCAATGGATAGTAATCCGGAAGGAGAAAGGCTGTGGATTATTTTTTAAAGGGGAGATATGGGGTGGAGATAGCGGGGGGGGCAGTTAACTTCTCTATTCACAATCACCCCCTTTTACTCCAATCTCCGAATCCAGTTTGTTCCAAATAAAAAAGCCGGATTACCTTTATCCAGGCAACCCGGCTGTATTTTCAAGACCCTTGGTTTTCCGCCCCCCGATTACACGGGGTTTGGCTTTTTTTGGTCAATGCTTTGATTGTCAGTTGTTAAGTTGTTCCGACCGTGTGATTCTCCAAAAAGAAGTTTATCTGTTTCTCCTGCTCTTCTGTGAGCTGATCAAACTTCAACCCGCATCGCCTGTTCACAACATTCTGCATGAACGACTCATAGCCGCTGTTCTCCTTCTCGTCATGGGCCGGCGTGCACGGTATTTTGGAAAGGTAAAAGGAATGTCCGGAGAGAAGAATGTCTACCATCTGACGCCTTTCAGCGACAGGACTCTCCTCATCCACCGGACATAGATAGTTGCATCCAAGGCCATCCCTGCTTATGTCTCTTATTGAGCCGATCTTCTTTTGGAAGTCGGGCATGAAAACAACAAAAGTCAAACCTTCCGGTACAAATCTTTTATGTTTACGTTGTTCATCTGATGCCAGCATTTTATCTCTCCGTGCTGTGTTTAGAGTTTAGAGTTAATCAATCGTGTCTGCTTAAAGACTGATACAGATTCTGAGATCGAAGTAAGGGAAAAATGAACCACCCCGCCGCAAGCAGCGGGGTATCATCAAAAGCATTGAACGCCCCAAGGGGCTGGGAATATAACCCTTGCGAGATATCAGGTTGTGTACTATAACCGGTTGAATCCCAATATGTAGTGGGGGGCCGGAAACCCAACGGCAATTTTCATTATCAGAACTAAAATACCGTATAGCTGTTTTATTGTCAAGACGGGATTCTGCTATAAATTGGCTAAAAATCCGGAAGCGCAATGTTTAACGCACGGCCCCCTGGTCCATTCGGACCCCGGAAAATCTTCGGTGCCCCTCTAGGCGGGACGAAAAGCGCAAGCATACTAACTTATCATACCTTACACTAAAAACCTATTTTTGGGTCAGAATAAATGCTGATGCTACGAACTTTTCCGCTCCGCTTCCAGGGAACCAGTCTTTGATGAAATTTTTGCTTTCTTCGTTGATTAGAATCTTAATATTAACGAACCCAACTTGTTCAAGAATTGTTTTTAATTCGTCAATTGTGGCAGCTCCTGCTATGCAACCGGTATATTTTTCAGGGTCATTTTTCATAGCTTCGGGCAATTCTTGTATTGCAACGACATCGGAAATCGCCAAACGACCACCTGGTTTTAGAACTCGATATGCTTCTCGAAATACTTGTGACTTATCTGGCGATAAGTTGATTACGCAATTTGAGATTATAACATCTACGGCATTATCAGCAACAGGGAGATGCTCAATCTCCCCAAGTCGAAATTCCACGTTAGTGTAGTTTCCATTTTGCGCATTTTCACGCGCTTTGCTGATCATATCAGGTGTCATATCAACACCGATCACTCGCCCCTTATTTCCCACTTGCTTTGCTATAAGAAAGCAGTCAAATCCGCCACCGCTGCCTAAATCGAGAACTGCCTCCCCCTCTTTAAGCATTGCGATTGCCTGAGGATTTCCACAACCAAGCCCCATGTTGGCTCCATCAGGAACTGAATCTATTTCTTGAGAAGTATAGCCAAGCTTGGCCGACAAATCTTTTATCGAAGGATCCTGCAGTGTACAGCAAGACGGAGAACAGCCGCAACCCGTGGAGTCGGATTTTGCAATATCCCCATATCGTTTGCGTACTTCCTGGCGAATTTCATCTTTTTTTTGTTCTTCCATCAATTCTTTCCTTTGTGTAACACTATGATTTCTTGGAAAATTTGTTCTTCTGTTTAGGGTTGTCTCATAAACGAGCTGCGCCGCCGATTTTTCATCTTAATGCTTCAAAGCCGGCCACAATGTCTAAAAGTTCTTCAGTAATAGAACTCTGACGCTGTTGATGAAATTGAAAGTTGAGTTCTTCCAGGAGATCTTCAATATTCCTTTCCGCTGCCTGCATGGATGCAAGGCGTCCGGCATTTTCGCTGGCCAGAGACTCGGCAAAGGCACGATAGAGGGATACAAAGAGGTATTGTTGAATCAATGAAGAAAACAGCCGGTTCCAATCCATAGTAAAAAAAGGGACGGCGCGCGAGGGCCAGGGTTTCTGCTCCAGATCTTGAAACCATATAGAATCGACCGGCCAAAGATGGATGGTATGAGGAGAATAAGATGCGCCACTCTCTCTGTTATAAAATATAACGATCTGATCGATTTTCTCCTGAGAGCGCCACTCCTCCATTTTCAGCGTCAGATCCTCTACCGCTGGTGTGATGGCGGCCGTTGAGCCAGGCAAAGAAAAGTATTCTTCAACCGGCTGTCCTGCCTCTTCAAGAGATGAAATGACTCGCATGCCCACTGCCAGCACCATGCGATTTTTTTGCTTCACCTGGAGTTTGTTCATTTCACTGACCGCATGGCGTGCAATCACTTCATTAAACTGCCCAACCATACCCTGATCCGAACCAAAGATAATAACTCCAAGACGTTCTTTTAGAACGGGCTCAGCTATTCTAATCCCCTCGGGTCTTTGTTTCAGAACAACCTGCAATCCCATTTCGACTGTTCGGTTGTATTCGACAAGAGATTCCATAGCCTTCTCGTACTGCCGAATGCTTACAGCGGCAAGAACCTTCATCGTCTTCACAACAGAGAGCAGATCCTGGGCGCTCTTAATTTTGCGTTTCAGCGGCTCAATCGTTTGCATTGTCTGACTTCATTTTTTCAACGGCCTTCCCGGCTATGCTCAGAAGGGCATTACGATCCTCATCACTGAGTTTATCTCCGGATTGAATGCGCACGCAAAGATCAGGCAGCTGTGTGGTAACGGCCTTACGTATCAGTTGCTCGGCTCCTGCTATCTGATCGAGCGATATCTGATCAAAAATGCCGCCGGTTACAGCCACAAGAACAGCGGTCTGCTCCGGAACGGGCATGGGTTCATATTGAGGCTGTTTGAGAACTTCCCTGACCCGGCGTCCGCGATCCAGAGTCTTGCGTGTCTCCTCATCCAGACGCGTTCCAAAACGTGAAAATGTCTCCAGTTCCTCGAACTGCGAATAGGAAAGGCGCAAGTCGCCGGCAACGGCTCGATATGCAGCGAGCTGCGTTTTTCCGCCAACCCTGGATACTGATTTACCAACATCCACAGCCGGGAGGATACCTTTTTGAAAGAGGTCAGGGGAAAGATATATCTGGCCGTCGGTTATCGAGATGATGTTTGTCGGAATATATGCGGATATGTTTTGAGCCTCTGTCTCCACGATGGGTAGGGCGGTCAAAGAGCCGCCCCCGAGTTCTTCCCGGAGATGGGTTGCGCGTTCAAGGAGTCTGGAATGGATATAGAATATGTCGCCAGGGAAAGCCTCCCTGCCTGGAGGACGGCGCAGCAAAAGCGAAACCTCCCGATATGCTCGGGCATGGCGTGTCAGATCGTCGTATATGATCAACACGTCCCTTCCCTGTTCCATAAAATATTCTGCCATGGTAGTTGCTGCATAGGGCGCGATAAACTGCAACCCGGGAGGGCTTTCACCTTCAGCTATTACAACAATAGAGTAGCTCATGGCGCCGTGTTTGCGGAGATCGTTAATGAGTTTTGCTACAGATGAGCTTCTCTGGCCAATGGCACAATAGATGCAGATAACATCTTTATCCTTCTGGTTGATCATCGTATCCAGCGCAATCGCTGTCTTGCCTGTTTGCCTGTCACCAAGAATGAGTTCCCGCTGGCCGCGACCGACCGGAATTAATGCGTCCACCACCTTGAGCCCGGTTTGAAGTGGAACTGTCACAGGAGAACGGTCCATAATCTCAGGAGCCTGCCGTTCAACAGGACGTCGCTCGGAAGTATGGACATGTCCCAGATTATCCAGAGGGCGGCCCATGGGGTCCACAAAGCGGCCGATCAGGGTATCACCTACCGGCACATCCAGAACCCGCCCGGTGCTTCTTACCTCGGAACCAGCTTTCAGTTCATCACTTTCGCCAAAAAGAATAACCCCTATCTCTGAAACATCGATGTTAAAAACCATGCCATAGATATCGCCGGGAAAGCGGACCAGTTCCTCTGATCTGATTCCAGGTAAACCATCCACCCGTGCAATGCCCTGGCCGATATAGTTCACCGTGCCCACCTCACGGCTCTTCAACTCCGGTCTGTGGTCCTCAAGAACGCCGTCAAAAAGCGTGAAGGTTTCATCCAAAAATGATTTCAGTTTTGTGTTATCCTCTGTCATCCTTTTTCTCAGCAGCTTTTTCTCCTTTATTCTCAAGCGCTGCAAGCAGACTCTCTTCAAGGGTTTCCAGATAATCATCCACATTCCACGATATTCTGGTACCCTGAATTTTCAATTCAATGCCGCATATAAGGTCCGGTGAAACCTCAAATTTCACATCAACATGGCCGTCTGCCTGATTCCGCAGAACCTCCATAATTTCTCCGGCCGGTTTCACCGGAATTTTAAAAGCGCTGTGCACGCTGATTTTTTGCGAAAATCGATGTATGGATTCCTTAAGCGCCTCTATCTCATCCTTGTTAAGACTCAGGAGCCTTTTAATGAAGACATGTATGATGTGATCTTCCAGGTCAACATCTGCCATCTCCTTCAAGACCTGGCGGGAAATAGCGCAAGTCTGCCTCCCTGCCCGACGTCGCAGGTCTTGAAGAAACACCTCTTTCTCTCTCTGGATCGCCTCATACCACTTTGTCCTGTCGGCATTAACCTGGTTGCGGGCTTCGTTTATGAGATCTTTCCGGCGAGCCTCCACTTCCTCCTTGATCTGAGAGAACATCTCTTCGCGTCGCTCATCAAATTCCATGTTTTTTCTGCGATAGTCTTTCGCCTCCAGATCAGCCTCCTCTTTCTTCTTACCGGCTTCTTCCTGGCGAAGAGCGATTTTTTTCTCTCGTTCGTCCATGGCCCTGATAATCGGGCCGTAAAGAAAACGCTTGAGCAGGTAAACGAGTACAAGGAAATTAATGATCTGGGCAATCACGGTAAACCAGTCAATAAGCACAGGTTATCCTCCGGCCTTGGATACAACGTACTCCCAGAAGGGATTGGCAAAAATCAGAATCATGGACACCACAAAGCAGTAAATGGCGGTAGATTCCACCATGGCCATACCTACAAACAGGGTCCTGGTAATGGTATTGGTCTCATCAGGCTGCTGAGCAATGGCGCTCAACGCCTGTGCCAGCGCCCGCCCTTCTCCCAAAGCGGGAGCAATCGAACCGATGGCCATAGTCAGCCCCGAAACAATAATGGATATGGCTCCAATAATACTAACACTATCCATCTGACAAATCTCCTTTCTCGCTTTGCCGGCCGGTCTCGCCTTCCTTGCGCCGCACATGAGTTGCGGCGGCGATATATACCATAGCCAGGATTGCGAAGATATATGCCTGGATTAATCCGATCAAAAGTCCTAAAACCTGCATGAGAACTGGAAAGATAAGAGGCGCAATGGTAAGCAGGATGGCAGCGATAATCGTACCGCTCATAATGTTTCCAAATAGTCGAACCGCCATTGCAAAAGTGCGTGATATCTCCCCGATAATATTGAACGGCAACATAAACACAGAGGGCTCGATGTACTGTTTAAAGTAGGAAAGGCCTTTTTGGGAAACGCCATAGAGGGGAACAGCTACAAAGACGCACAGGGCAAGCGCTGCCGTTGTTGAAAAAGAGCCCGTGGGCGGCACATAACCTGGAACAATGCCAAGAAGATTCGAAACAGCTATAAATAAGAAGAGTGTGCCCACAAAAGAAAGGTACTTGCCCGGGTCCTGGCTGCTGATGTCGCGGATCTCATCCCTCATGCCGGTTACCAGAACTTCAATCAGGTTCTGCCATCGAGACAAATGGGTTTCCGTGGAAAGCTTTCGGGTTATCAGCCAGGAGCCGACAACCATCAAAACCATTACGCACCATGTATAGACAATGGTTCCATTCAGTAAAACAGGACCCCATTGAAAAATAATTAAACTATCAGGAGTTATATGCATAATTCTTGTTACAGGTTACAGGTTACAGGTTGCTGGTTGCTGTCTGCTCGCTGCTGTTCACTATTCACTATTCACTATTCACTATTCACTGTTCACTATTCACTGTTCACTATTCACTGTTCACTATTCACTGTTCACTATTCACTGTTCACTATTCACTGTTCACTATTCACTGTTCACTATTCACTGATCACTATTCACTATTCACTGGTTGCTTTCAGCTTTCCCCTGTCCGGACCCCAGAGACGCACAAGGATGCTCCGCATCCCCAGAAAACCCAACATACAAACCATCAGCCGCTGCCAGTGACCGTCCATAACAAAATAAAAGCAGGCCAGAACCAGCACCAGACGCCCAAAAAAACTTCCAAGGCTTAAAAGGGCAGGATTTCGAGCCGTGGGTAGTCGCCGCACTGTCAACCAGAGGCCGCCAAAATAAAATGTCCCGAGTCCGATGCCCGCTGTAAATGATAATAATAGTGAAGTAACTGCCAAAAATCAATATCTCCTATTATCAATCTTCTTTCGCTCGCACGTAATCCAGAACCAGGCATTCAGGCAGCCAAGGATGACGCCAATAACAAGAAGCATGAGTGTCCACGAATAGCGACTCGGCCATTTCAGATCTATCCAGATGCCCAGTGCAATACCGATCAATGTGGGAACGGACACCGACCAACCGACAAGGCCGAACATGCCCAGTCCAAACCAGACGCCATGATCCTTTTCACGACGTGCCCTTATCTTGCGAGCTTCTTTAACCCCCACCGTTTTGCTTAGTTTTTCCGCTCTTTTATGATATTCATTTTTCATAGGCCCGTTAATTACTCCGGTTTTTTCAATTCCATAAATCGCCGGACAAAATTAGCCTCAAGTTTTGCCAGAGCTGAACGGGACATCTTTTCCCGATCTTCAAGCTCAACAAACTGTTTTTGAATTGTCTGTTTCAACATTCCCAGGTCAGGCCCGATCTCAGCATTTCTTGTTGAAACCAGAACGTCGCCGCTGCATTTGATCAGAATTCCTTCATCTACAGCGAGAAATTGTTCAACGCCCTGAGCTGTTACAAAAGAAAAGAGTCCAGGAACAAGGGCTGCTGCAAAATCAATGTGACGCGGCAAGAGGCAAAAAGAGCCATTTTCAGCCTCGGCAATCACCTTGATAACATCTTCGTCAACAAGAATATGTGTTGGGAGTAAGACCTTGAGTTTCATGGTTTTTTTGCTTCGCTGATTTTTCCGATCATATAAAGCGATTTCTCCGGATAATCGGAGAATTCATCATTTAGAATGCGCTCACAACCATCGAGAGCATCTTCCAGATTAACCATCTTTCCCGTATGGCCGGTGAACTGTTCTGTTGTGAAAAAGGGTTGTGTCATAAACCGTTCCAATCGCCGGGCATGATACACGATCCGCCTGTCATCCCGGGAAAGTTCTTCTAACCCCAGCATGGCAATGATGTCTTTAAGTTCCTCATAGGTTGCCAGTGTCTTACGAACCTCCTGAGCCACGTGGTAGTGTCTCTTTCCGGCGATAAGGGGCACCAGCATCATGGAGGTGGACAGGAGTGGATCAATGGCAGGATATAGCCCCTGGCTGGCCCTTTTTCGTGACAGCACAATAGAGGCGGAAAGATGAGCAAAGGTATGAACTGCCGCAGGGTCCGTAAAATCATCTGCCGGAACATACACGGCCTGAGTAGAGGTAATAGCGCCGGCTGCAGTGTTGCATATGCGCTCTTCAAGTCTGGCTAATTCCGTTCCCAGGGTCGGCTGATACCCAAGGCGGGAAGGAACTTGTCCCATAAGCCCGGATACCTCTGATCCTGCCTGGATAAAACGGAAGATATTGTCGATCAGGAGCAGAACATCCTGCCTGGCATCATCACGGAAGTATTCAGCCATGGTCAAAGCCGCATGGCCTACCAGAAACCTGGCGCCCGGCGGTTCATTCATCTGCCCAAACATCATGACAGTGTTGTCCATCACTCCGGCATTCTTCATGTCCCGGTAAAGCTCTTCACCCTCCCTGCAGCGTTCACCAATGCCGCAAAAGATGCTTACTCCATGGTGACGGCCCACGGTGTTATGGATCATTTCCGTAATAATCACGGTCTTGCCGACACCAGCTCCACCGAAGAGACCGGCCTTTCCTCCCCTCTCCAGAGGGGCCAGGACGTCAATGGCTTTTATGCCGGTTTCAAAAATTTCGGATATGGTTGCCCGCTGATCGATGGGCGCAGGGTTTCGATGAATAGAACGCCATTCCCCCCCCTTTATTTCCCCTTTCCGATCGATGGGTTCTCCGAACACATTAAACATCCTGCCAAGCAGACGCTTCCCTACCGGTACATTCAAATGTTGGCCCGTATCAATGATCAGAGAACCGCGGGCCAATCCCTGGGTCAAAGTCAGTGCGACCCCGCGAACCGTCTCAGAATTAAGATGGGTTTTCACCTCAATCGCTATCCTGCCGTCTTTGCCGGTTCTCAAGAGGTTGTGAATAAGGGGAAGTCTTTGCGGAAAATGAGCGTCAACCACACTGCCACGAACAGAAACCACGCTGCCGTTGTTTGGTCGATTGAAGTCTTCGTGTTCAGTCATTTTCTCAACAATTACAGTAAAAAAGTTGGTTTAAAACTGCCGGACTATTTTAAACTACAATGGAGAACACGCCCTGTCAAGTGGGATCGGAAGACGACAATTCGCCGGCTTCCTGAAGGAGCTTGTCCGGAATCTTGCCGGCCACAGTGATGACGCGCGCTCCTGCCACGTGTCACGCTATTTTCACAGAGTACCGTGATTTCAATGTGTTTCTGTTGCGATAAGAAGACTTCCCTGATCCTGTTCAGATGCCAGGTGTTTCTGGTAAGCCAGCATCATTTTGATTTCTCCATAGGAGTAGTCATCCCCCAGGGCATTTTTTACTTCACCAAGGGAATTATTGTGATCAATAGCAAGTTCCTTTTCAATGGCCTGTTGTTTTTCAGGTGAAAGCAGCTTGTTGATATCTAATTTGCCTTTCTCCACAAAAAAACTCAGATGCCCTTCAATGGTAGATTGTGCCAGGCCTCTTTCTTGTGCAATCAGGGCAATAGTTAATCCTTTATTGAACATATCGAAACTTGTCTGTTTCGTGTCGGAATGCTGAGCCTCTTTTTCTTCCGCTGTACTTTCTTTTGGGAGTTTTTTAAGCTCCGGCAGTACGACCTTGTCTATCCCGTGTTTTTTGCGATAGGCCAAAACCAGTTCCACAAGTTCTTCGCCATATTTCTCAATGGTTCTCTTGCCGACTCCATTTATTTTTCTTAGATCAGCAATATTGTCAGGCAGGCATACCACAATCCGGATCAATATCTGTTGATGTAAAACCTGAAAATGGGCAACATCTTCCTCCTTGGCCTTGCGGGAACGCCAGTCCTTCAGGGCCTGGAACAGTTCCGGATGGGCAACGTCCGATTCGGTGTAGGCCGGAGGCCGGAGCTTTTTTTCTTTTTCAGGGGTAAAGTCAATTTCAGCGACTGAAACAGCGCGCAGTAAACTTGACGGTGAAAATCCTTTTTCACAGCACTGTATTCCAGCTACCTTTACGGCAATTTCTTTTTTGAGATTACTCAGGGCATTGTCAATCTTTTTGCGGAGTTCGGTATTGTCTGTTTCTACGTGCAATTTTGGCACTGACTCCTCAAAAATTTCAATAAACTTTTCCTGAAACCATGCTGACGCTTTGCTGATCCGTTCCAAAATAACTGCATCTGACTCGGGCAAGCCGCCATCAGTAAAAATTGTGCGTAATTGCTCCTTAAAATTTTCACTGACAACAAAAATATCTTTCGCAGCCTTTTTCTCCAGTCGGCGGATATCTTCAATGCCTGAAACCTGAACTACTTCGGCGTTACCTGTCAAAAGCCGAACAAGATGATTGAGACTGTTGCACAATAGTGAAAAATCAAAACAATCAAGCAACAACTGCTGCTGATAGCTGATTTTGGCAGCCTGAAGCCGGCTTTCGGACGGCGGGTTTTGGTGAGTGTTTTCGTCAAAGCACATTATTGCTTCATCCGTTTCTACTCCACGAGATGAGATGGGAGAGCTCAGCACCATGCCCTCTAAAGTTTTACAACGGCTTAAGGCCACATAAACCTGACCATGGGCAAAAGCTGCTTTGGCATCGATAATGGCTTTTTCAAAAGTCAGCCCCTGACTCTTGTGGATGGTGATGGCCCATGCAAGTTTAAGTGGGTATTGCTTGAATTTGCCGATTATATCCTCTTTGATTTCCTTATTTTCTTCGTTCACTGTATATTTGATATTCTGCCAATCGATCGGTTCAACTACGATTTCCTGTTTGTCGCCGGGGCAGATAACACGGATGTTTTTGCTCGAAATTTTGGTTATTTTGCCGATTTTACCATTGTAATAGAGTTTTTCAGCAGAGGGATCATTGCGCACAAACATCACCTGTGCCCCCTCTTTAAGCAGGAGAGTGGCTAAGGTCGGATAGATATGTTCAGGAAAATCTCTGGAAATTTCAGCTTTGAAACTGTGTTCTTTTTTGGTCAGGGCCTGAAGTCTGGTCTGGTTTATGGATTCGGCGCTGCGGTTGTGGGTGCTTAGGGTAATATAGCCCTGATCTTCGCCCTGTTTAAAATCCGGAATATAACGCTGATTAAGATCCGCTATGGATGATTCATCAAGCCGGTTGTCACGTACCCGATTCAGGAGCCTGATAAAACGGGCGTCTGACTGACGATAAATATGCTTCAGTTCAATGGTAAGCAGTTCTGTAAGACCAAGCGCTTTGCTGCTGAAAAAATAAACCGACTCGTAATATTGCTGCAAAAGGCGCCATTCATCTTGCTTTGCCACCGGAGAGAGCTGATGCAGATCGCCGATCACAAGCAGTTGCACCCCGCCAAAGGGCAAATTATTACGACGATGGCGACGCAGCACAGCATCCACCGCGTCTAATAAATCGGCCCGTACCATACTTATTTCGTCAATCACCAACAAATCAAGGCTTTGTATAATCCGCTTTTTTTCTTTGCTGAACCTGAACTGGCGCTGCTTATTGCTCTCATGTGTCTCGCTGCCCGGCACAAATGGGCCAAAGGGCAACTGAAAAAAAGAATGGAGTGTTACCCCGCCCGCGTTGAGAGCCGCAACACCGGTTGGAGCGGTGATAATCATCCGCTTTGCCGTGTTCTTCCGCATATTATGGAGAAAGGTTGTTTTGCCGGTGCCCGCTTTACCCGTCAAAAAAATATTGCAGCCGGTGTACTGAACAAAGTCGTTGGCAAGTTGCAGTTCATGGTTTGTGGTGGACATGGTTTTCCTTGTCATGCGCAAGCCTGTTTTTGAACAACGCCATTATGATAACTCTCTAATCATTTTATTTATGGTTTGTGCTAATTCGGGAATATGATTTTTGCAGACGTCGTATATTACATCTACATCTGTTTCAAAATAATGATGGCTTATGATATCCCGCATTCCTTTGGCTTTTTTCCAATCAACCTGGGGATAGCGTGGCAACAGGGATTTGTTTGTGGTTTTGTCCAGATTTTTTAATGCTTCACCGATTGCAATCAGCAGCATGCATATACTGTCAAGTTTCTCCATGCCCGCTGGTGAGTCTGCAAAATCGCTTACTGTCTTTACAGGCTCAAAACGTTTTAAAATTGTTTGCGCTGCCTGATAAATCTGCCCCAGTATTTCTAAAACAAGCTCCTTGTCATACATATACGGCTTCCTTATCTATTCTTTTCTTTAAGAATGCATTCATTCTGTCCCTGTACCTTACAATATCCACAGTCCTGTGAAACTTCTCCTCGAGATCCTGTTTGATGCCGATAAGGTAGAACAAATCCGGTTTGCCAAGCTCAACAACAACGTCAATATCGCTCTGCTCATTCATGCTATCTCTAGCCGCTGAACCGAAAACACCGATTCGTATGATTTCGTATCTATCCTTGTTCATATCCATAAAGCCGCTCAGGGTCCGTATTATTTCATTTCTTTTCATTATTCTTTCCCTCCCACCGTCATAACAGATTTTTGCCTTAACGCGCAAAAGAATCATAATTTCAAAGATATACCGTAAGCCTTCCAATGCTTAAAAGATAGTTATTTTTTTATGGACATCACGCAAGTCTTCTGAATAGTACACAAAGAAGATTACAATTCACAATTCAAGGTGACACCATAGTTCTTTTTTATCTTACATGGGTCAATAGTTGGCTTGACCCCTTTTCTTGCATGGGTCAATAGTAGACTTGACCCCTTTTCTTGCATTTGTTGTTCCTGGTAAATCGAAAAAAGTTTGGCATAGACTTTTTGCACGGATTGCCACCGCTGATGCAAATCAGCCCAGGAAAACCATTTGGAGTCAATAAACTCCTCCCATGCAGCAGAGACTTCCGGATGGTCATTTAATAACAGATTTTTATTTACTAGGATGGACTGTTCTTCTTGTGGGGTGTCCTGCTTTGCTTCGGGATTTCGTTCTTCTACCTGAATGTTGATACTTGAAAGCAGTTCGGGAATATCTTTAGTATTTCTAAGAGTTGACCGGTCAACCCATTTCTCGCATATTTCCGGAATTTCATCCAAAATCGGTTCGTCGTATTTTTTGACCTCGATCCAGATATTTTCGTCAAATTCTTCATTCATCCCCCAAGCCTGCGTATAGCAATATTCCAATTCTTGTGGAATCTCATGCAACCAAAGAATGCTCTGATAGGCGCTGATGTCTCGAACGATTTTAGACCGAAGAAGCGCCAGTTCAATTAGGTAATCAATTAGTCTGATGGCTTTATTTTTAATATGTTCCATGGCCATAGGGGCTTTACACTCAACTTTTAATAACGGCCATGCTGTGGAGCAGCAAGGGGAAATGGCCATTGATAAAGGTACGTTTATAAAAATAATTGTTAAAAGAAAAAACGCGCCGACCCTTGCTGACACACACCAGCATGTGGTTAGCCTGTAGTGGTATTAAAATCAGCATGCCTCCAAGGATAGATATTATAAAGCTTCTGTTCCAAAGACCCAATTTTATCTTCAGCCCATTTCGTTCCTTCAATTAGAGCATCTCGAATGCTATCTCTGGTGTAGGGAATTTCAAGTATTACGTTGCTATAGTTGGATACACCAGCCGTCATCCAGGATCCACCAGTACCGTCAAGCCTCATGAGGATGGTAATCCAGTTGTTTTGCTTACAGATAGGGATTTCTACAAGATGCCCAGAAGCTGATGAGTCATCCACCACAATGAATCTAGCGATGGCACCGATTGCGACAACTTTCTGTGAAATATCCTGGTGCGGATGATCAGGAATGTCCTTTACGAGAATTGGATTGTAACCAAGCGATTCAAGTTCTTTGGAAATGGCGTTAAGACGAATGAGTCCTTCTGTGCTATAATCCCCGAGCACTAAGACTGTTCGGGTCTTATGATACGCTATGTATTGATCCAGTGAGACGCCGCTACTGTTAGCTCGCTTCAACTCGACAATCGCCGCAAGAACTTCGTCTTTTGCGCGAGCAACAGCTTGCGCTACCGACCAGTCCTCCGCTTTTCGACATCCGAAAAGTTGGGCATAATGGATAATGCGTTTCCATGGGCCTGCTGAAAAAGACACGCTAAACAAAGAAATACTGGCGGCCTCTCTTGTGAGCCTTAAAGGAAACGCACCCTTTAAGTGCAAATTGGTCATTGAGCACATGGAACCGCCTAAATTAAAATGAGGACCTATGTGTCTAATTTTTTTTGGGGCCTGAAACAGCAGGTCCTCAGCCCGCTGACTTCCTAATACGACTTCAACCGAAGTAGAATCCGAGGGAATGTATTCTATGGCTATGCCAAATTGTGTAGAAACATAGCCTTTTATGGTGGCTGGCAGGTAGGAAAGATGAAGAAGCCGCTTGTGATATTCAGGCTTCAAATACTGATCCGCTGTAGACTGCAAGGTCACATGGAATGACTCCAGGTAATTTCTCAGATCCTCGTCACGAACATTTACATCTGT
>VMSQ01000297.1 GCA_013792055.1 Desulfobacteraceae bacterium | reverse complement strand
CATTTCACAAGGCCAGAAGGAGGAAGGCGTATTAGTTATACGTCGACGACTGATAACACAGTGAAATTATTTATCTGAAAGTCTATAGCGGGCAGCCCTTGGTTAACATCCACTTAAGT
This sequence comes from Desulfobacteraceae bacterium, assembly GCA_013792055.1. Lineage (GTDB taxonomy): Bacteria > Desulfobacterota > Desulfobacteria > Desulfobacterales > ETH-SRB1 > B13-G4. The sequence continues at coordinate 4,136 of VMSQ01000297.1, read as the reverse complement.
TCACAAATATCTTTAACTTTTTATTTTTTTTATTTCTTCTGTAATTATAGGAATATATTCAAATAAATCGCCTACTATTCCGAAATCAGCCTTTGAGAATATTGGTGCTTCTTCATCCTTGTTTATAGCCACAATAACTTTTGATGAAGACATGCCGGCAAGATGCTGGATAGCACCGGATATCCCACATGCAATATATAGATTGGGTGAAACTACCTTGCCTGTCTGCCCCACCTGGTCTGAAGGAGGCCGCCATCCCTCATCAACTGCAGACCGAGATGCACCCACTGCACCGTTGAGCAATTCCGCCAATTTTTCTATCACAGAAAAATCAGGGCCTCCCATTCCTCTGCCGCCAGATACAACCACATCTGCTTCAGTAAGCTCAACCTTGCCGGTATCAAGTTTCTTTTCAACAAAAACAAGATCAATTTTACCCACTTCTACGTCAAGCTTTTCAATATTTCCGGCTCCTGCAGATTCTTCAATATTCATAGCATTCGGTCGAATAGCAACAATCTGTGGTTTCCCCTCTAGTGCCATATCAGCCAGAATTTTTCCTCCGTACATTGGGCGTGTGGCAATAATATTGCCATTCTTAACACTAAGCGCTATACAATCCATAGCCAGCGGAGCATTAAGACGTGCCGAAAGACGTGCCGAAAGATCCTTCCCCTGAGAAGATGCACCTATAATCAGCACAGAAGGATCTTCTTTTTTTATAATATCAGTTATTACATTAGTATATGCATCGGTCATATATTCACTTAAAGCCTGGTTATCGACAACAATTATTTTGTCTGCACCATACTTGCCTGGTTTATCAGAAATATTTTCTATGCCTGATCCCAGAACAACGGCTGTAAGATTACAACCCAGATTTTCAGCCAAGCGTTTACCCTCACTTAAAGCCTCATAGGTAACCTTTCGAAAAACGCCATCCGACTGCTCTGTTATTGCGATTACACCATTTGACATATTCATCTCCTTATAAATATTTTAATAGTGCCTGAACGAAAATTAGCAGTTTTCGTTCAGGTGCTAAATAACCTTTGCCTCCCCGTGAAGAGCATTAACAAGTTCTGCAGCAATCGAGTGTGAAGAATCTCCTTTAATAATTTTTCCACCCTTTCTTTCCGGAGGCAGTTTCATCGCCAAAACCTTTGACTTGGGCTCCCCAATCTCTGAAGCATCAATCCCTATATCTGAAAGAGATTTAATATCTAAAGGCTTCTTTTTTGCTTTCATTATTCCAGGAAGAGAAGCATAGCGCGGCTCGTTAAGCCCTCTTTGCGTTGTAAAAAGAGCTGGGAATGGAGCTTCAAGCACTACTGTTCCGCCCTCGACAGTCCTATGGCACTTGATTTTTCCGTCCGCAATTTCCTCTTTTATAACAAGAGAAATATTCGGGATACCTAAATATTCTGCCACAGCAGTCCCAACTTGAAAATTATCATCATCAACAGCCCTCTGTCCGGCAATAATCAAATCAAACTGCAAATCTTTTATGGCTGCAGCAAGTATTCTTGCAATCCCCAAAGCATCACAGTTATCTACCACAGGATCTTTTATAAGTATTCCCTTGTCAGCTCCCATTGCCAAAGCAGTTCTTATTGCCTCTGCAGCCCTTTCCTGACCTGCAGAAACGATAGTAACAGAGCCTCCCTGAGCTTCCTTTATGCGAAGAGCTTCTTCAACTGCAAATTCATCATAGGGGTTAATAACCCACTTGATAGCTTCAGTCTTTATGGATACACCGTCATTGGCAATCCCGATAAATGATTCTGTAGCTGGGACCTGCTTTAATAATACAATGATTTCCACTTTCTATATCCTTCCTTCTTTTCTGGTTTATAATTATGAACTTTTACTCATAATTTTTTAACTATCGTAGAGTATTATGCTAACAAAACGTAACTTCTCAAAAAGTTCGGGTAAATCATATTTTGCGATTATTCTCTGGATTCCAGCCTTCGCTGGAATGACAGACACTTACACCCAATCGTCATTCCCGCGAAGGCGGGAATCCAAGAGCTATTGCCCGAACTTTTTGAGAAGTTACAACAAAACCAGCTAACCTCTTTAAATAATTAAACTTAATTAATTTATCATACTTTGCGCAACAAGTAAAGTTACTTCATTATAAAAAGATGTATGTATTTTGAATTTAGATCTTTTTTTGAAACTGAGCCATATTCGCTTTCGATCTCGCTAAAAAGATTTTCCATTGTCTGCCCAACTTCCCGGCTAATATCATAAGGGTCAAGACCTGTCTTCTCTGAAAGCCATTTTAAAAAAGATTCTTTCATTAATACGCTTGTCTTTCGAGGCTTCTTTCCGGATTCCCATAGCTCATCAAAAAATATCTTAAACTTATCAATATCTATCGGAATAAGATCATCCGAAAGGCCAAGATAATGCCTTGCCCAAAGAGTCAGCACCATATTTTTATATGTAAACAAGTCTGCATAAGGGGGTGCCGGGGTTAGCGTCATACAGGAAAGAAGGTTGTCAAACCCTATAATTTCATTTAATATTTTTTCAGTATGCTTAATATCTTCAATAGAATAAAATTCCCGGTACAGCATACCTGTTTTGTAATTGTCATAGTAAAGCGGCCTCTTTATCAATAGCCCGCCCAGAACACCTATCCACCCCTCTCCCCAGAAGCCTAGATGCAGCTTATTTTTTTCAAACCAGCTAATTTTGCGCCATTTTTCAGCCCGCCATTTAAGCTCCAGGACAAGCCCGTATCCTACTCTGAAAATCTGAGAAAGCGGGAACCTTTGTATCAATGCCACAGCGCGATTTTCATCGAGGTCATTGCTTTCTTCTGCCAATTGTTTTAGCCCTATACTTATATACCCACAGGCTTTTTTAACTATATCGCCCAACTCCTCTTTATTCCTAATGATCTTCTGGTCGGCAACTAAGATCTGATTAGCCAAATTTGCTAATTCTACCTGAATCTGGTCCAAAACATTATCTTTCTCTATCTTTTTTAAAGAATCAGTAAAAAGGTTGCCTTCCTTGAGCATTCCTGTTGAATAATGAGGAACAGGAATATACAACCTTATCTCAGATCTCTCTGTAATAAATTTAGCGCTCTGCTTGCTTAAAGCCTCTGGTTTTAAAGGTTGATATATTCCTATTGCTTCATCAAACGGCAGGAAACCTTTTTCAGCAAGCCTGACATTCCGCAATCTAAAAGCCTCTTCTTCATATTCCGCTGGGATAACAGTAAAAGCCTCTAATAGAACATTCTGGAAAATGTTGTGATCATAGCCTGAAAGCGTTTCTATAAAATTAGATAGAAATTCATTGCGATTTTTTATAAAATTGCTATTTGACTCAGTCTCTATAGGCAAATCAACAAACCTTATGTAATAAACATTATCAAGCGTAAAAAAGTCGTCACCAAAAATTGACGGATCCTGATCATGCTCCCTTATCTTTACCTCGATGTTTTTGAAAAGATAGAATTCAATGAATTCGGTTTTTTTATTTAAAAACCACCTTACGAAACGCTGTGGATCAGCCCTAAAAAACAGGTCAAGCCATTTCGTAACATTGTTTATGCCGATTCTATCCTTTTCCCATACCTCTATATCAAGAATGTATTCCAACTGTTTGTCAGAGGCGAGCGACAAAAGCTGAAGAGAATCTTCGAGCCCTATGTCATTAATCAAAAAATAAAAATCTTCTTCCGGGAATGAATGTATAATAGCTGCCGGCTGAGGTGAATCCAGAATACGGTCCAAAGCCTTCTCTTCAGGTAGAGAAAGAATTTCTTTTCTCTGCCTTGAAAGATTTTGGAACAGCTTAATTGCCAGTTTAGTATCTTTATCTTCGTTCATATACAAATACCTATTTATAAGTTATCGCTGCATCATTTGAATGCCATGATGCAAATTTTAACAGAAGCAACATTCCCGGAATAGCAATAAGGGTACAAAAAATGAAAAAATTTTCCCAGCCCAAACTTTTGGCAAAAAAACCGGTAGGAGCCGATACCAGTACCCTTGGAACTCCCATAAGGCTGCTGAGAAGAGCATATTGTGTAGCTGTAAATTTTTTATTTGTTATGCTGGCCATGAATGCAACATAAGCAGCCGTTCCCATCCCGCTGCTCAAGT
>VMSQ01000164.1 GCA_013792055.1 Desulfobacteraceae bacterium | reverse complement strand
TGTTTTTGACAGCGCGCAGAATTCTGAAAACATGATTTCTATCGCCTTCAAAATAAAGAACTGTATCCACCATATGCTCCAAAAGTCTGGGGCCTGCTATTGCACCATCTTTTGTCACATGTCCAACCAGAAATATTGGAATGCTTGTATTTTTGGCCATGAACATGAGTTGAATGGCGGATTCCCTGACCTGGCTCACACTTCCCGGAGCAGAAGTTAGGTCTGAGTTGAACATAGTCTGTATAGAATCTATTACAAGCACATCCGGCTTGGTTGACTCAAGCATTGTCTGTATAGCTTCTACATCTATTTCTGAAACCACCAGCAAATCGTGCGAGACAGTTGAAAGCCTTTTACTCCTAATGCTTATCTGTTTGGTTGATTCTTCTCCAGATACATAAAGCACCTTGTGTCCCATGTTTGCAAGACCGTGCAAAGCTTGTAACATGAGAGTGGATTTGCCTATTCCGGGAGCACCACCTATAAGAACAAGTGTTCCCGGGACAAGCCCGCCGCCCAAAACCCTGTCAAATTCATTGATTCCGGTTAATAGACGATATTCATCCTCAAGTTTAATTGAGTCAATGGGGACAGGTTTTGATTGAAGGGAGAATGCCTTACGCCTTGGTCCTTGATCCGGCTTCAACGTTTGTATTTCTTCAACAAAGGTTTGCCACTGCCCGCAGTCAGGGCATTTGCCCATCCATTTTGGTGTTTGATATCCACATTTCTGGCAGCAAAAAATCGTCTTAGAATTTTTTTTCATGTTAAGCAATTCTCGAGTTTTGTATCCATCTATGTCTGTCCTAGCACCTGCGGCAATCTCAGTTTGTGAGGAATATGGGTTAATTGTTTGACATTTAAATTCATATCATGTCATTTATATGCTTACAAGTTAAACCCTGAACCCTGAACTTATATGATCGATTATCATGTACATACCTCCCTTTGCAACCATGCAGAAGGGACTATGGAAGCATATATACAAAAAGCCGTGGATATAGGCTTGAAAGAGATATGTTTTCTGGATCATCTGATTATTTCTGAGCCTGCGAACAGGCTTTCTATGACGCCAGGCGAGGTCTCGTTTTATTTTCAGGCAATTCAGCTTCTTAAACATAAATACAGAAGTGTTGTTGATATTAAAGCCGGTTTAGAGGTTGATTTTAATCCGGAGCATGCCGACCTTATCGTGGATATTGTGAGCAGGTATTCATTTGATGTTATTGGGAGTTCTCTGCATTTTCTTGATGGCATGAACGTCGTAAGTCATGGCTCAAAATGGAGTCAGGGAGAAAATGACACAGATTATATTTACGGCCTTTACCTTGAAAAGCTTGATAACATGCTTGATTATAACTATTATGATATAATATGTCATTTTGATCTATTGAAAAAATTTGGAAGGAGGCCTTTAAAAACCTTTGATAAAGAAATAGATGAGATATTATCAAAGACAAAAAAGAAGAATTTATCATTGGAGCTTAATACAAGCGGATATAATCATCCAGTCAATGAGGCTTATCCTTCCAGAGAAATTATAGAAAAATGTTTTGAAAAGGGGATTTTTTTTACTCTTGGGTCAGATGCTCATAAGCCTGAGAGCGTTGGTCAGCATTATGACAAGGCATTGCCATTGCTTATTTCGGCTGGATACAGCCATATGGTCACATTTGAAAAGCGATGCCCAAGCATGATACCTATTGCAAGTCACCACCTTAAGGCAAAAAAGGTTTAAGATGATACCTGTTAGAATTAAATTAAGCATAATTATAGTTCTGCTTACAGGTTTATTGATAGTAATTGCCGTGCCATCCTTTCAAAACCTGGCTATTGCAGATAACAGCAGAGTATATTTTGAATTTCTGCAGGAAAGACTAATTAAAGAAGGTTTTGATAAAGACATGATAAAGGATTTATACAGCAGACCGGAGGTCTATTTTGATTTTAAAGGCGTTTCTCGATATTTCGTGCATAGAGAAGCTAAATTAAATTACGACCAGTTCACCTCCAAAAGCTCCATTAAGAAAGCAAAAAGCTATATGGAGAAATATAATACTGAGCTTTCAAGAGCGGAAAGAATATACGGTGTGGACAAAAAAATTATAACAGCTATAATCCTAGTTGAAACAAGACTCGGAAAAGTAGTGGGAAACAGCTCCATTTTAAGCACTCTTTCAACTCTATCTTCTTTGTCTGATTTAAACATCCGTGAGATAGTCTGGGATAAGAATTCAAGCTCTTGTAGTCTTACAAGGGAGGAATTTGATAATTGGTCAGACAGAAAATCTAAATGGGCTTATTTGGAACTCAAAGCTTTTCTTGTATATGTAAACAGAGAGGGAATAGATCCGGCTGGTATTAATGGCTCTTTTGCGGGGGCATTGGGCATAGCTCAATTCATGCCAAGTAGCATTCTTGCATTCGCAAAAGA
>VMSQ01000180.1 GCA_013792055.1 Desulfobacteraceae bacterium | reverse complement strand
GACCTTTGCAAAACGCCCCCTTTTGCCCAATTTCGGCGTCAGACTCAAATTTTAAGCCTCGAAATACTCAATGTATTCCTGCATTTAAAATTTTCGCCTTCCTTGAACTTGAACAAAATTGAACATTTTTCAAAGGTCTCATTTATAGTATTGCCCTTTGTCATAATAGTACTCAGCTATAGTGTCAATGCATGGTCGCAGGTATCGGCGCCTGAAGTCCAGGCCGTTACTGCCTGGGGGGAATCAGCGGTAACCAATAACCCGGCTCTGGATAAACAGCTTGCTATAACTCATGCACGCCGTACAGCTTTGGAGCAGGTTGTAGGTTCATATGTTACCTCCAGCACTCTTGTCCGAAACTTTCAGGTTGTGGAAGATCGAATCTACTCAAAAGCAACCGGCTTCATAAACAGCTACAAAATTCTTCAGGAAAATCGAGGGGAAACTCAGCGCACGCAGATTGAGGCCTTGGTCAGCCTGGCCCCTGTCGCAGAAATCCTTCGAGCCTCAGGCTTACTGCGGAAATGGCGTGTCGGAATCCTCATGGCGCCGGAACAGCTTGACTCAACGCTGCGTTTTTATTCAAAATCCAGGATAATTGAGATCGCCGGCGGTATTGAAAGCGAAATCGGCAAGAAAATGATAGAGGCCGGATTCAAAACTGTAGATCCCAGGCATCTGGAAAAACTTCGAAAAGAATTTAATACTGTTCCAAGCACTTCATTTAAAGGGATTGATTTACTGATCACCGGCACAATTTCACTGGACGCCCGTTCATCTGCAGGTCCAATGCGTCAGGCAACTTGCCAGATACATTGCAAAGCACTTCGTGTAGATACTGGGGAAATAGTGTATCAGGACATTGTCGGGAATACATTTGACGGTGTCAACCTTCTTGTAAGTCGCGATATAGCCTTTAAATATGCAGGCACTCTGGGCAACGGTATGCTTTCGGATGGGACTCCTGATTTGCGAGCCTTTGGAATAAGCGACTCAGCAGCTCTGCAGAAAGCCATTCACCTATCCTCCGTAATGGCCTCTGATATTATGGTATCGCAAATCACACGGATTCCTGCGGCAGCAAGCAGCAGAATAGCTCTGGAAATTCACGGGTTAGAATTTTCTCAGTTAATGGAACTGGAAGACTATTTAAAAACCGTAGAAGGAGTTGCCAATGTGAGTATTGAAGAATTTGCCGATGGAATACAAAATATGGAAATCGAATATGATGGTGACGCCATTATACTTGCCCGCAGTCTAAGCCAATCGGACGCATGTAAAAATATGGGGCTAAAAGTAAAAAACATTACAAAAAACAAGATTATCCTAAAATCAAATTAAAATAGGGGCAAATCGCATGTATCGATTAAAACTAACTGGAATTCTTTCATGTGTTATGGTTCTTGTGTTTCTTACAACCGCATGGGCCAAAGATCGCGTGGCGATTATGGATTTTGAAAATAAATCTCAGCACGGTGGATGGCAACTTGGACGGGGGGCTTCAGACATACTGACAACTGAGCTGGTAAAAACAGGCAAGTTTAATGTTATGGAAAGAGAGAGACTTGCTGCCATAATAAAAGAACAAAACCTGGGTGCATCCGGCAGGATAGATCCGTCAACCGCTGCAAGAATAGGCAAAATAATCGGTGTCGAATATATTATAACCGGAGCGATTACTGAATATGGACAAAGCAAATCCGGCGTTGGACTCCAGGATGTTAAATTAGGCAAAACAGGCTACCATGCCACTGTTGATATACGCATGATTAATGCTGATAGCGGACAAATTGTTTTTGCCGACAGCGAAAGTCACAGTGGTTCCTCATATGCTGGAAGACTCTTTGGTATAAGTGCCGGAGAAAGTTTCAACGAAAAAAAAGCCACTGAAGTCATGAGGGTGGCAATTAAAAATCTTGCAGCAAAAATCACTTCCGCTCCCATACAATCCGGCAGCAGCAAAAGCTCTGTAAGCTCAAAAGGTTCAGAAACTCTTGTTGCTGATGTGGATGGGAATATAATTACGCTTAACAATGGGAAAAATGCTGGCTTTAAAACAGGACAAAATATAACAATCTCTCGTAAAGGAAAAGTAATCAAAGATCCACAAACAGGTAACATCTTGAAGGTAAATTACAAAAAAATTGGTTCTATCAAGCTGACAGAAGTCGAAGACTCTTATGCTGAAGGTGAAGTAATAAGCGGTTCGGGATTTAATGTAGGGGATATTGTTAGATAGTAGAAAATTATGAAAATCAGAAAAGCTATGCTTGCGGGAAGCTGGTATCCGGAAAGCGCTTCAGAATGCGAGAGAGAAATAAATAATTTCCTCAATGATGCTACTGTTAGCCCTTCATCAAAAAACAAGTTAACAGGAGGAATTGTACCCCATGCTGGGTGGTACTATTCAGGCAGTATTGCCTGCAATGTAATAAATTACCTTAAAAAAGGAGATCCCCCCGATGTTTTTGTAATTTTTGGGATGCATCTGGGGCCTGGGCATCCCTGCTATATCATGAAAGAAGGGGTATGGGAAACTCCGTTTGGTAACATCCAAATAGAAAAAGAACTTGCAGGAGAACTTGTTGAAAGATTTAACTTCAATGTCGAAACCCCGGAATATTTTATTGAAGACAATACAATAGAACTCCAGCTTCCTTTTATAAAATACTTGTTTGGCGATGCTAAAATCGTACCCATAGGTGTACCTCCTGTAAAAAAATCCCTTGAGATAGGAAGAGCTGTTGCAGATATTTCAACTAAGCTGGGCCTGCATATAAAAGTCATTGGATCAACCGATCTTACACATTATGGTTTAAACTATGGTTTTATGCCGGAAGGAATTGGTCATGCAGCGGTTGACTGGGTACGCAAGGTTAATGATAAAAAAATAATTGATATCATGCTCGAAATGGACCCGGACAGAGTTATAAGCGAAGCCTTAAAGCACCAGAATGCCTGCTGCTCAGGAGCCGCAGCAACAGCAATTGCTGCCGCAAGACAGCTTGGTGCTGATCATGCAAATGCTATAGTTTATGCGACAAGTTATGATAAAAGGCCAAGCGATAGTTTTGTAGGATATGCAGGGATAGTCTTTTAAAAAATTAAAATAAACAATTCTCCGGAGGCCGATTGTGTACTCAAAAATACTAATTCTTCGCTTTCCAAAAACTGTGGTTCAAAAGCCTATAGTCTGTTATCTCGTTAAAGATTACGATCTTACCTTTAATATCCTTAATGCCACCGTACTTCCCAGAAAAGAAGGAATCATGGTTCTCGAACTATCCGGAACCAGAAAAAATTTCAGAGAAGGTGTACAATATCTCAAGACTGAAGGAGTACAAGTTCAGAATGCATCCCAGGAAGTAAAACATGATAATAAAAAATGTACCCACTGCGGAGCATGCACTGCTGTCTGTCCAACAGGCGCGCTATCTATTCAAAGACCCAAAATGAATATTGTCTTTGATCAAAAAAAATGCAGCGTATGTGAACTTTGTGTACCAGCCTGCCCCCCCAGGGCAATGGAAGTTCGCCCTACAAAAAACATTTTTTTTGAATGAAACAGTTAACAGCCATAGCGATAAGCGGCGGCGTAGATTCGCTAACAGCAGCGTATTTATTAAAAAAACAGGGACATAAACTCATTGGCATCCATTTTATAACAGGATATGAAGCCAAGCCCTTTTATCATAAAAATATTAAAGATTTTGAAAACTCGGAAACAACTCCCTCAAGCACAAAAGATTACATTTGCCAAAAAGTCTCTAAATTAGCCGAGCAACTTGGCATATGCATTGAAATTATCGACTGTAGTGCTGAATTTAAAAAAAATGTTGTCGATAATTTTATACAAACCTATAAGGCCGGCAAAACCCCCAACCCATGCATGGTATGCAATACCTCAATTAAATTTGGGACTGTTCTGGATTTTGCCCGCAAAATGGGGGCCAAACATATTGCAACAGGGCATTACGCAAGAGTTATAAAAGACAGAAAAAATAAGCATCACCTTCTTAAAGGCATTGATCAGCAAAAGGACCAGTCTTATTTTCTTGCTTTACTAAAGCAGAAACAACTTGCCGGCGCCTGCTTTCCTCTTGGAGATTTGACAAAATCAGAAGTTATAAAAATTAGTAAGGGGAAAAAACTTAAACCAATTGTAAACAGAGAAAGCCAGGATATATGCTTTATTAAAGACAATAACTATGGATACTTCCTTGAACAACAACAAAGCTTCAAGCCAAAGCCAGGATTAATAAAAGATATTAAGGGCAACCTTTTGGGAGAACACAGAGGTCTCCATCTTTATACCATTGGCCAAAGAAAAGGCATAAATTGCCCTGCTTCCGAGCCCTATTACGTTGTAAGCATTGATATAAAGCATAACATCTTGATAGTTGGTTCTAAAAAAGATTTACTATTAAAAGAATGTAAAGTTATAAAAATAAACTGGATAAATCAAAAACCTACCTCCCCGATTAAAATTTATGCCCGTATAAGATACCGTCACAAAGCAGTCGAGGCTAGTCTTTTACCAATCGGAAAACAAACGGCAATTGTAAGATTTAAAAACCCTCAATCAGCTATAACTCCTGGACAGGGCGCTGTATTCTATAAAGCAGATGAAGTGATTGGCGGGGGCTGGATTGAAAGCTGAAAAAATAAAAAATTATTCCATCACTACATTGGGCTGTAAGGTAAATCATTGCGAGTCAGAATCCATAACTCAGCTCTTAAAAGAGTCAGAATGGATTTCTGTTCCTTTAGGAGAAGATGCAAAATTTTGTATAATGAATGCCCCAGCCGCAAGCGGGCGGGGTCATTCATTGGGAATTATATTAGGAAATGTGCCTAATTGATCCTCTTTTCCTTTTTTATTTCTTCATACGCTCCGTGAATCTCCCTGAATTTATCATTAGCGAATTTTGTAAACTCTTCAGGAAGACCCTTTGATGCAATCTTATCAGGATGGTATTCTGATACCAGTTTTCTGTACTGCTTCTTTATCTGATCATCTGAATCGTTTCCGCTGCATCCGAGAATTGCATAATATTTTTCAAAGTCCTTGACATATCTGGACTTAAATTTACTGTATTCAGCATCATTGAAGTTGAATACTCTTGCAGCAGAGTGAATAAGTTGTTCTTCACTTTCACTAAGAACTCCATCGGCAACAGATACTCTAAAAAGCATATCCATCATAAGTTCGAGGAGCTGAGGCTGTCTGCTAAACTGCATGTAGAACTGCCTCGCAAAATCATGAAAAGTCTCATGAGAGTCAATTGCTGCATGAAAAATGTTCATAGCAAGTCCTCTGCTTTCATGATTAAGGTTTAAATCATTAACCATAAAATCCTCTATGGAATCAATCTCTTCCTTTGATATGCGGCCATCAGCCTTAGCAAGCTTTGCAAGCATTGAAAATGCCGCTATAAAAAATGTAAACTGAGCCTCTTCTCCTGATGAAAGACGCGCATTATTATTAACATAGTGTTGCTTACTGCTTGAATCAAATGTATGTCCAAATGCAGCTCCTGCGACAGCACCGAGAGGGCCGCCCAATGCAAATCCTATAGTACCTCCAACAACTTTTCCAAACCAACCCATATTATAACTTCCCTTAAAAAAATTTATTCAGTTATCCTGCAAAAAATAATAAAATAATGCATTCTCAGAAATTTACAAACTCAAAAAATAGCAAGCCAGTAAAAGGCCATGACTTTTTTTTGCAAAAGCGAAAGCCGCCTTCGTGACTTGATACTCAGTTTATACTGTCCCAGCTTGATAGAAAGGAACGGCACAGGAAGACAAAGGAGAATGACCCCAGAGGAATAGGACGCAGCGCGTCAACCTATAATTACTAATCAAGATACGAGACCTTTGAAAAATGTTCAATTTTGTTCAAGTTCAAGGAAGGCGAAAATTTTAAATGCAGGAATACATTGAGTATTTCGAGGCTTAAAATTTGAGTCTGACGCCAAAATTGGGCAAAAGGGGGCGTTTTGCAAAGGTCTCGATACGATACCGTTACACCATCTAACTAATAAAAGTACAAAAAAATAAAAACTACCACAAGCAGTAAGGAGACGAAACCCAGCGGTTTCCGCATCTTCATAATTTGCGAATCAACATCGTGTACGTCATTCAGTGTTTCTGTAATTTTATCTGTAGCGATCCACTTTTTTAATATTTTATTCACTTGGATAAGTGAATTCGACCATAGCAAAAACAATGCGGCAAAGATTAGGTTGAGTATACCCAGCACCATAATAATAAGTTTATAAGACATATAGGTAGTATCCATGTTTTTCCTCCCTCCTTTTTGTCTATAGTAAGTGCCCTTTACCCCCTTACGAAATTATAAAACATAGAACCTGCATAAACAATAAAATGCAATAATCATACCAGAGATAGTAGTTTTATAATAAAAGTCATAAAATCAAATAGTTAAATAATCAGCGAAAAGTGCTTACCCAAAAAAGTAACAATATTTGTAAAACTGTTTAACAATATTTATGAAATCTTAGCTCATCTAAAAGCACGCGAGATCCTATCCTAATCCGGATAAACCGGAAAAGAGCCTTCACACTTCATTAGCGTAAATTGTTTTTTGCCGGAAAAAGCACAAAATTTAGAATTGACGGCTTCGTAAAAGTCCATTTTCTGCGTTGCACTCTTTATTCCAACATATTTTCATATAAAATAGACTCCTCTGCCTGAAGAAGAGATAAGTATTATCGTGTCAAACCGTCAGCCATGCTGCGTAAGAGACCCTCAATATGTGTTTGTAGCAGATATATTAAAACCACTTAATTTAGAATTTAAGTCAGGGAGTTTGCTTGTTAAAAAAGGACATAGGGAAAAAGTTTAAGCTTTATCTCATTAACTTTTTATTGCCTGTTGACACGGAAAGGCTCAAATGTGTTAGATAGCTCTATTACACAAAAAAATCCATGTATGCGGCTATAATTAAAGCCACGGCTGAAAGTGCAAATATGACAAAATAGTTTATTCGTTCTTTTCTTGAGCTTAGGCTGCAAAGAATAATGCCTATCAATTTATGATCTTCGTTTGTTAGTTGTTTTCTATGATCAATTTTCTCTACGATACTTTGCTTATCAATTTGTTGAGATCTCGCCTGGAGTACTCTGAATTTGTACATAAAGAAAATGAAAAAACCTCCTACCCCTACATACCAGGAGATCTTTCCATAAATAGGATTGAGGTGCATTAAAAGGGTTACAACCCGGATTGCTATTGTAGCTATGATGCCTACGATAAAAAATAGCCAAGAAGCAAAACTGTCTCTGCATTGTGGACGTTCAGTACAATCTGTGCAGCTTTGGTTATTCATATTTCTATCTAACGTATCGTAAAGGTCAGCAGTGCGGCTTGTCCGCGTCCGCTGGAGCGTTTGGTTGGCCGCCTTCTTTATACTTTGCTATCAGTCGGGACGATCCTGCTCCACAACTGATGATTGATCTCATTGTATCCTCCACAGATACGTCTACCGGGTGAACATAATTCCTATGGAGGTGGTAAATATTCCCCGAGGTTGGGTTTGGCCCCGTTGGGACGAAAACGGTATAGCTACCATCAACGTGTTCATCGGTGATGAAGGCTGTGACAAGGGTGTCATTCTCGAATATCTGGGCAAGAGCTACCGAAGAAAAGGGAGACTTTTTCTTTCCCAGAAACTGGTATACAGTTTCTTTGATCAACGAGTAACCCGGGAATTTCAGCAGAATCCTCGATTCCAGAATCGAGTAGAACCATTTGCCAAGCCTTGTCCGCACGGTGACGCCAACAACGAAGCAAGCCATAATCAAAAGGATAATCACCAGAACGTCCGCCACGACACCTTGCAGGGGGGACTTAGTCATTAGGAATGTTGTGAGGGGATTTATCACTTTTCGGACCAATCCGAATACCCAATTCAAGACAAACAGGAATATTGCTGATGGCAGAATGACCAAGATGCCACCGACAAGAATGCTCTTGAAAAATTCGCTTGCTCGTTTCATTCTCTAAACTTTCTCCTATATCGTTTGTGAAGGCCAACGCCCAGCATCACAGGCGGGGTGGAGCGTCAGCGTAACTGCCGTCCCTGTGCATGCTGTTGATAATCATTGAGCCTTTCCTTTGAAGCAGCATAACATTATGCTGCAAATGGATTTTGGTAATAATTAAAACAAAGGAGAAGGCTCAATGAAATTCTATACTAAACAGCATAAGTATTATTGTGGCATCGACCTTCATGCAAGATCAATGTATGTCTGCATACTGGATTCAGAGGGAGAAGTAGTATTTCACAAGGATATTAAAACCAGACCGGATGCGCTCATGATTGCAATTAGCCCATTTCTTGATGATCTTGTCATTGCTGTTGAATGCATGTTTTCATGGTACTGGGTATCAGATTTCTGTGAAGATAACAATATAACTTTTGTTCTTGGCCATGCATTATATATGAAAGCAATACATGGCGGTAAACCGACAGCTATGCTGCGTAAGAGACCCTCAATATGTGTTTGTAGCAGATATATTACTTATTTTTGAATTTAAGTCAGGGCGTTTACTTGTTAAAAAGAGTAAAAGGGAAAAGTTTAAGCTTTATCTCATTAACTTTTTAGGTAGTGTTCTAATTTGAAATAATTTTTTTCTATTAATTTTTATTTGGCATAAAAGTTGCCTTATTGACAGTTTAAATAAATCAATTTATATTGAGTTCAAAATTTATTTATCCACAATATATTGTGTCTTTCTCTTACTAAACATATGAATAGGGGGGTGGTCTTATGGCGCTACGAGAGGGTTGGTTGAAATGCCAAGTTTCAGAAGGAATGTTACCAGAGGAATATACTGTTGAATGTAATAGTTCAGACGGGAATACTTTTTCCTTTTTTGCATCACAAGAACATGTGGATCCCGCCCACGAACTCGTTAAAGTTAATATTATGGACCGCCAGAGCGATAGTTGTCTTGTTTATGTTCCCTCTGCTCCTTTAGAGGGTGGTGTAAGTAGAACAGTAAAGGTTTCTTCAAAAGATGTAGTTGGATAGTAATGATTCTTAGCAATTCTGAGATATTTAAAGCTCTTAAAGATGGATATATCATCATAAGTCCTGCACCAGATATACTTTCCCTTGATAAACTCGGTAATCCCTTTAATACAACTTCGTTAGATTTAAGATTGGGTGATACGCTTTCAATACCTATCAAAGATCAACCATTTTCCTATGATTTAAGGAAGGGGGGTATAGCTTCTTTTTTAAAGAAAATGCATGAAAGGCATCCAATTAATAAAGAAGGTGGATTCACATTAGAACCCGGAAAATTTGTTTTATCAAACACGATGGAAAAAATCCATTTTCCGATAACAGAGGGAGGCCCATGTTATTGCGCTAGGGTAGAAGGAAGAAGTTCATACGCCAGGATTGGACTACTTGTGCATTTTACAGCACCCACAATTCATGCTGGTTTTAATGGTACTATAACCTTAGAGCTAATGAATTTTGGAAATAACGCTATTGTTCTTTATCCAGGGGATTATATATGTCAGTTGATTTTCGAGAAAGTTTGTGGAGAAATTATTCTTACTCCAAGTCAATTCCAAGGACAAACTACACCTGAAGGAAAATAATAAAGCATTTATTTATGAATTTTAGATAAGGGGTCTATGTTTGACCCATGAGCAATCTATTTTCTCTTATTTCAATATTTTTTCTGATTTTTTATCTTTATTCTTAAACTTCTATGCCCCCTTGAATCTTGACTAATTAACAACAAGGGTCAAACGTAGACCCCATTCCACTCCACATGAAAATTACTTACTATTGAAACTACTGTTTTTTTACAGTAAATATTTTCAGCATAAAATAAATGCCCATTGAAACAGGAGTTGCCATACAAAAATAAAATAAAAACATTGTAAGAACCCTTGGGTAAAGGGGTAAGCCTAAAATATCAAACATAAAATATCTGATATAATCGTGATAGAAGCTATAAAAAACGACCCACGCGAGAAAACCAATCATATTAAAAACAACTATAATTAAAATCGGACGTTCAGTCTTAGGAATATTCATGAATCACAAGTCCATAATTTATATTGTATTTTTATGCTTTATCTTTATTAGCGGTTTAGTTTCTCTTGAAACAATAAATTCATAACGTATTTCTCAGTGGCGAGGGAACCGAGTCAACTGAAGAAAATGGTTATGACTTTAACTGATATAATTCAATTAAGTGCTTTTGAATTATAGGTTTTGCGATTGAAAAACCTTCCATGATTGAATTGATCTCTGACAATTTTATAAATTTAGAATGATCATGGAAAATTTTTATATTCTCTCTCATGATTAATAGATCATATTTACCAGGTGCGGATTCCGGCGAAAACTGCCACCTATTCCGGAAATAACTTTACCACTTATACCTTCATCCAATTCCCTTGTTGACAGCAATACCAAAGTGGCAGGTTTGCGTCAATTATTTGTGTAAATTTTTCTTACAGAATCTCCT
>VMSQ01000167.1 GCA_013792055.1 Desulfobacteraceae bacterium | reverse complement strand
CTTTCCCTCAACGGCGGGAGATGGATGGGTATAACATAGATACGATAAAAGAGGTCTTCGCGAAAAGCGCCACTTTTCACCTCATCTTCCAGGTTTTTATTGGTGGCCGTCAGGATCCGCACATCCACCTCGATCGATTTTTCTCCTCCCAGAGTGTGGAATTGCTTTTCCTGCAATACACGAAGCAGTTTTGCCTGCATCGCTTCCGACATCTCCGAGACCTCGTCCAGGAAGATGGTGCCTCCATCGGCCTGGGCAAAAAATCCTCTTTTATTCCTGACGGCGCCGGTAAATGCGCCTTTTTCGTATCCAAACAGCTCGCCTTCGAGCAACCCTTCCGGAATGGCAGCGCAGTTTATCGCCACAAACGGTTTGTCTTTTCTGGAGCTTAAGAGATGCAGTGATTTAGCCATAAGCTCCTTGCCGACGCCGCTCTCTCCGAAGATACATACATTGGATTCCGTCTCTGCCGCTCTTGATACCTGTTCCATGACCTCCTGCATCTTCTTGCTCTTGCCGATGATGTTTTCGAATCCATATCTTTCCCCTACCAGCGCCTTGAGCCTTCTTACTTCTCTGGAAAGACTGCTCTTTTCCAGACCGTTCTTTATCTGAAGGAGGAGCTCCCGACGGTTGAAGGGCTTGGTGAGATAACTGTAGGCCCCTTGCTTCATCGCCTCTACCGCTGTCTCAATCGTTCCGTAGGCGGTAAGGATAATGACCGGCATCTCGGGGGTTATCCGGCGCAGGTCCTGCATCAGCTCAATGCCGTCTTTCCCGGCGAGCTTGAGATCGACAAGGGCCAGGTCAAGCAATTCATCTTTAGCCATTTTTAAGGCATCTTCCGCCCCGGCTGCGGCAGTGACTTTATACCCTTCCGCCTCAAGCCTGAGGCTCAAAACCTCAAGCATATTTTTGTCATCATCTACTATCAGGATGTTCTCCGCAGCCATTTCCCTTTACCTGCCTGTTTCCCGGGTCAGCGCTCCCGCTTTTTTTCTTCAACGTTTATGTCTATTTCCTTCAGTGCTTTAAGTCTATTTTCCAAGGCACTTACCGTTTTTTCAAGGTCTTTGATCCTGCTCTCACGCCGGGTGAGTTCATCAATGGCGCCTATCCATACCCTGGCTTTTTCTTCCAAGGCGCTCCGGGGGAAATCACGAACAAGCCGCCGAAAACACTCAAGGGCTTTTTTATAATCCCTCTGAGGATTGTCGGGATGAGCCCGGATAAGCCCCATATGAAACAGGGCGCAATCCCCCGGCGAAACTCCAGGAAAAAGTCTTACGACCTCCTCATCCTCTTTCAGCGCCCCCTCATAGTCTCCTTTGATCATGAGCTTCTCTGCCACATCAAGGTGTTCGTGCCCCTGCCATCTCTTTTGAAAGTTTAAGGTAGTGACACATCCAGCGCTCAATAAAAGGATTGCTAAAAGACAGGTAGCGTGAAGGAAAAGACGCTTCCCTTTTTCTGCTCGCTTTTTACCCATATATCGCCTCCGTGGGCATTAACAATTTGCCTTGCTATATAAAGGCCCAACCCTGTGCCCTTCCCATGCAACTTCTTAAACTTATCGAATATGTCCTGAATATTCTCTTCCAGGATTCCACATCCGGTATCCGATACGGAAACCTCAATGAAACTCTTTTCTTTATTGGAGAAACGTTCTGATGTCTTTCCATCTTTAAGGGATGCCCCGATTGACACCTTTCCGCCTTCCGGCGTGAATTTCAGGGCATTATCCAACAGGTTGTCCAGCGCCTGGCCTATTTTTTCACCGTCCATACCGGCGTGGGGCAGGCTGCCATCAAGATTTACCTCAAGGGTGATCCCTTTCCTTTCCGCAATCGGTCTTATTTTAGAAGCGCTCATTTCTATCAGAGGAGAAAGGCTGCATTTCTCCATGTGATAGTCCATCATCCCGGCGTCCATCCGGGAGAGGTTAAGTATCTTATTGACAGAATTTATCAATCTCTCACACTCCTCCTCGATGATGCCGAGAAGCCTTCGCTGTTTTTCCATGGAGCCTGTGGAAATACAGTCAAGATGCAGACTCACAGCTTCCCTGATTACCGCCAAAGGGGTTCGAAGTTCATGTGATATATTGGAAACAAGATCTGCCTTCATCTCGTCGATCTCTTTTAAGCGGTCACACATAAGATTGAAGGCATCTGCCAGCTCATTTATCTCAGGAGGAGATGGTATCGTCAGGTGTTCTTCAAACTTACCTTTGGCGATTTCTCTTGTTCCTTTTATCAGAAGGAGAATAGGGCGATTGATGGTCCGGGCATTGAAAAATGCTATCAAAATCGCCATAATAACAGCCGCTACGGTTATAATCGCTGCGACTCTCGATGCCTGGGAACCGATCTTTCCTGACATCTCTATCTTGCTATCCACATCCGCCTTTGCTATTTCTATTACTTCTTCCAGCTTATGGATTATCTGATCGGCAAGATCCTCTTTTTTCTTCTGATATCTTTCCCGGGAATATCCCTTGTCGCTCTTTATCAGACGAACTTCCTCCCGCACTATAGAGAGGTACCGGTCGTGAAACTCTTTTACATCGGCAATCAGCCTCCTTTTTTCCGTGGTATCCATAAGGATGCTTATCTGCTCCAGGTCCTTTTCGATATATTTCTCTGCCTCCAGAAACTGGCGGTGAAAGTCTTTATCCCGGGAAACGAAATATTTTTTTTCAAACCCCCTCTGGGAGAGGGCGGCATCCCTTAATCTGGCGGCTATCCTTATAGTTTCATTGTCAATAGAACTGATGGAGCGGGTGATCTGGTTTAACTGACCGAGCTTTAAGGTAGAATACACCCCCAGTGCGATAACAACCAACAGGATTGCAAGGTAACCCAACCCAAGCCTTTTAAAAATAGTAAATTTTCTCATCCTTTTTGCTCTTCAACACAAAACCATGTATCCCCGCTTTTTCCTGACGGTCTTCAGCCTACAGCCTATCCACCTGAGTTACCTTATTTCAAGAAACTGCATTTACAAGGACAGGATATAAGATTTAATTATCTTTGCAATAAAAATCTGACTCCGGGACCCTATCAACCTCAAATGAGGAACAAGGTGAATTCAGGTTGCAAGTGCACCACGCAATGCTTAGTAGTAGACTTCATGGGAAAGGGGTCAGGCGGATGTCAAAATGTGGTCAGTCAGGAAGCTCTGGGTTTTGGATTGCGGATTAAATGAAATCCAAAATGGAGCGAGGCAGGGCAAGGGGATCAGAGGACTTGTTTCAGACCTGTTTGCCACAAAAGGGACAAGAAGACAAGGGGGTCAGGTCGAAAGCGCCGGTAAAAGCCGGCAAAGAGTAGGGGGTGAAAGTCCCCTGCGTGGTAATGGTTAGCGACCAGCTCATCAATTGCCGATTCTCCAGAATCACCGGGTCAACAATCACCCCGCAGATCAAACATTTCCATCCCCAAAACTGCTCATGGGGACCGTAAAATTTGTCATAGATCACGGCACCCCTGCAGCGAAGTCATTTCGTAAAAAGCAATTTATCCATTAAATCCCCTCGATCTCCGCCGGGTGGAAAACGGTGTGAAACATCCTTTCATATGGCTCTGACTCCTTTTACATTAGCCAGCGTTTCTTCATTAGTAGATATGAGAAGAAAAAGGTTAATAGCCCGACTAAAAGCAAATATATCCATTCCAGAGATAGATTTGATATTCTGCCTTCCTCTAAGAGGATTGATTTAACTGGCTCATAAAACTGGTAGGAAGGTAAGAAAGGAGCAACGGCAGTTAATTTTTGTGAAAAATCCGATAACGCAGAAGGAAGCAGATGGGGTAGATAGAAAATAACGCCTAAAGTTCTGGCGCTAGCCTGATCGCGGCATAAAAAACCCAAAAAGATTCCGTAAGAGCTAAAACAGAAACTGCCAACCCCTATAAATGCAACATAACTCAAGACATTTCCAAGATCAAATTTACCCAGCAGATGGAGGAATAGGACTGCTATGAATATTAACATCATGCCTAAAAACAATTTAGCAATAAGCCACTCAATTTCGCGCATGGGAGTTTGCAAAAGAGCAAGAAGTAATTTTTTTTCCTTTTCTTCGGCAACTTGCGCAGGCATTATAATGAAGCTTACCAGTAAAACCAACATTAGAATCCAGGTAGGCAAAGTTTGTTTTTGAATCCTACCTTCGTGAAGAGGCTTAATATCAGAAATCCAGTTTATGCTATGTCCTTCTACTGCTTTTTGTAATGCTGAAAAGCTCTCCACTATTGAAAGGGTTAGTAAAGACTCTTTTTTTAAAACTACAAGAACTAAACTGTTTCGTTCTTTTTCAGATCTTAATAACAGGCCGTCTATTTTTTTTTCTTTTAACCATCTTTTGCCCTCCTCTTCATTAGAAATACGAAAAACTGTAAATACGCCACCTGCTGATCTAATGGCCTGCAGAATAACAGGAGCAACCATTTCTTTTTGAATAAGTCCGATATTAATTTTTTTAAAGTCTGCATCCTCCCTATCTACTAACTTCAAAGAGATAAAAACAAAAAAGGGTATAAAAAGAATCAGATAGATTGTCTTATTCTTAAATGCAATGGCTAAATCATTCAGAGTTAATGTAATGACATTTCTTATTATCATAGGTATAGCTTTTCATGAATTTCTGATTGGAAATATTTTTGGGGTGAACCGTCGAAGACCAAATATCCTTGATGCAGCACAATGATGCGTGTTGAAAGGGTCTTTATCTCTTCAGGTCGATGGGAAGTAAAAATGATTGTTTTTCCTAAAGCATGAAAATCTTTTAGCAGCCTATAAATCTCTTTCGTCATCTCAAAGTCTATACCCGCTGTAGGTTCATCAAAAAGAAGCACAGGTGGATCTGCTAAAAGAGCGCGCCCAATGCTTACCCTTTGCCTTAACCCTTTTGATAAAACCCGTATCTTATTATTACGAAAAGGCAGTAAATCGAATTCCTTCAGAATTTCTTCTATCCGCAAAAAGGGGACTTGAAAGAGACGAGCAAATATTTTGAGATTGTATTCAACGGAAAAAAAATCGAAGAGATTGGGAGTTTCTGGGACAAAACCAACTTTCCTTACAACAGCCAATCTATTTCCCAGATTGATGCCGTCCACCAAAACTTGTCCGCTGTCGGGAAGGAGCCAACTAGCTAACATTTTCAAAAGAGTAGATTTACCCGCTCCGTTGTGCCCGATGACGGCAATCAGTTCCCCTTTTTCTACCTCAAGACTAACTGATAGCAGTCCTCTTTTTTCATTATAAACTTTTGTAAGATTATGAATCTCGATCTGCATCAAATATTGTCCTGTTAATCGGCGCCTTAAACCAGTGATGACTTTGACCCGATGTGTCAAAGTCATCAGTTAAAATGGCCACAATGGTTTTATTAGCCGGCAATGTAGCAACCAAGAATATTGGTATGGAGGGATAGCAACGAATGACATTATCAGACGTTGTCATCCATCAGAAGGTTAACGACATGGCCGGTGGTAACGTAAAATGTCTTGCATAAGATTCTTATGTTCGCTGCGCTAAATAGACAATCACAAATACTAAGGCTATCACAACCAAAACTCCAATGACAAATCCCATTTCCCCCTCCTTTCTTATGTTCGGTTTGCTAAATAGACAATCACAAACACTTGAATTGTCCTAAATTTGTTGACACCTTGAATAACTAATTTAATTTATAGTATCAGGAGGTGTCAAGCAATGGAAAAAAGAAAAACCTATTCAAAAGAATTTAAAGAGGAAGCCACCCGCCTTGTAAAAGAAGATGGCCTTGCCTGCATCCAGGTGGAACGAGACCTTGGGATCGGCCGTGGAACTGTATCAAAATGGATAAGAGATAAAAAGAAATTTCAAGATGATGCATTTTGCGGAAGCGGTAATGTTCGCCCATCTGAACGTGAATTTAAATCCCTGCGAAAAGAACTGGTACGTACCAAACGGGAGCTTGAAATATTAAAAAAAGCCGTGGCCATTTTCTCGAAGGATCCGAATCCATATTCAGATTCATAGAGAAACACCGCTCTTTTTACAGAGTTGAGGAAATGTGCTGCGTATTAGGTGTTGTTAGACAGAGTTTTTATCGATGGTTCCAATCACCAGAAGGTATAAGAAAAAAGGAAGATAAAAGGCTGTTGCCGGAAATACGGAAAATATTCATGGAAAACCGACAAGTATACGGGCCGAAACGAATTGCTGAACACTTGCGCAAAGATGGTATACCGGAAATCCGAAGCACAAAATTCGAAAGTCGAAACCCTGGCCCAGACCGTGTTTACAGATTAGTAGACTGATTCCCTGGCTTAAACCGTAAAGTGCGGTACATACCATGGCAGGATAGCACGTAGCACCAGGGCGGGCAAATCCAAATACTAAATGCTCAAATGTTCAAAACTGTAAGAGCCGTCTTGAACGCGATTAAATCCGCCTTCGGCGGACACTAAATACCCTTACCAAGCGGAAATATAGTCGTAGGTCTTTTAGGCTTAACATTAATCACAATAATCCCTGACACAACAAGTAACAAGGCTATCATGATATTAAAAGTAATTGGTTCCTTCAGAACTATTCCGCCCAGCACAACGCCAGCTATGGGCATAATAAAAACAAAAGAATGAAGTGCTGTAGCTCCATATTTTTGAAGCATTTTATTCCAGACCACAAAACCAAAAGCAGCAGTAACAAGGCTTTGATACAACATAGAACCCACAATTTTTAAATCAATGTAGGCTATCATGCTGGTGTCCCACAGAAAACCCTCAATAAAAAAGAAAGGTACAGAAAAAATCATGGGATAAATTACAATATGAAATGCTTCAAAAGTATCTATTATCCTTTTAACATAAATAATATTACATGCCCATAAAAAGGCGGCAGCAAGAATAATAAGATCTCCGCTCTGAAAGTCTGCTGTTACATCTTTCTCAAGAAAAACAAAGGCAACACCTGTAAAGCCAATAACCATGCCTATTATTTTTCGTATTGTAATCCGATCTCCTGGTATAAAAAAATGAGCCAGAAAAAGCACAAAAAAAGGTAAAATATTAACAACCAGAGTCGCACGGGAAGCATTTGTTTTGCTTAGCCCAAGATAAAACAGGGATAACTGAAAAGTAAAAATCATTCCTATAACAAAAAGCTGGAATAGCTGTGCTCTACTGATATTAAATGAAAGTCCGCTTGTTCTTGCCCAGAGGAATATAGCTATAGAAGCTATGGTGAAACGGAGTCCGGCTGTTGTGAAAGTACCCAGTCCGAAAAGGCTGATTTTGATGGCAACAGCATTGGCCCCGAAAAGTGTGCATAAAAATACAGTATAAATGCACGCTAAAAAAGGAAGATCATTGTTGTTTGGAGTATTCTTAATCATTTAAAATTGTTGCCTTACAGAGTTGCAACTTCTCAATAAATATTAGAACAAAATATATTTCTCTATAATATAAGTAATTGTAATGCTCTGGTTTTAAAAACCTTATACTGTTTTTCTTGAATATAAAAACTATATTTAAAAAGGCAGGTTTGACAAACTCGTAAAAAGTCGTCACTCCGGTGAAAACCGGAGTCCAGATGATCTGCAACTACTTGAAAATACTGGATAGCGCTAAAGCTTCACTACGTGCCCGGCTTT
>VMSQ01000229.1 GCA_013792055.1 Desulfobacteraceae bacterium | reverse complement strand
GAAAGTATGTAAAGAGGCCGTGTCCCTCCTTATCATGAGTCGAACTTATCTGGCTTCCCGATGAGGCGGAAAGAATTGCTATTCTGTCACTGTGAAACACCTGTTTGTCCATGTTCATTACAAGTGGCCGGGCACCTTTGGCAAGAACGCTTCTGCCGCCTGCGCCTGAGAAACAGGAATCAAGGATAACGATGATTTCTCTGGCAGGCAGTTTGTCGAGCTTCGCATACAGTCGTTTGAGGGGATATCCCGTCTCTTCAATAAACGAGGGGTCTCCATCGTAGGGAACGAGATACGCATCTCCAGTTTTAGGATTCGGGGCTCCGTGACCCGAATAATAGACAAAAACAGAACTGTCCTTCTCGACGTTATTGGAAAGCCATTTTTCAATGTATTTCTGAAAATCACTTTTTGCAGCATGTTCACCAGTAAGCGTTACAACGTTCTCCTCCGGATAGCCCATAACCTTTGTGAGATACTCTGCCATAATCCTGGCATCATTGTCTGCATAATCGGCCTTTGGAAGCTTCTGCCGGTACTCCTCGATTCCGATGACGATTGCATAGGCGTTCTTGTTTGGTTTGGCCTGTACCTGAGGAAGTTCGTCAACGTCGGATTTGACGATTGTGGGTTTGGAAGTTTCTCTACGTGGAATTTTTTCAGACTTCTGATCGCTTTCCTTTGTTTCTTTTGCATAAAGATTTTTATACTCTTTTTGCTCGGCTTCTCTGAGCATACGAGCTATAACCGAATAACCTTTTTCTTCGGCCATTCGAAGAGGCGTTTTATTGCCCATTCCAAGAGGCGTATTGAGAGGACTAATTGCCGTCACATCGGCACCTTTATCGAGCAATAATTTCACTATCCTTGCATTACCGTTTAAGACTGCCAGATGAATCGGTTTCCATCCATTGGATGTCTTATTGACATCGGCACCTTTATCGAGCAAAAAACGAACTGTTTCTAATGAACCTTTGAGAACCGCTATAGACAGAGCCGTATTACCAACCACACTTTCATCTATATCAACACCTTCGTTTAAAAGGGTTTCCATTTTCTTAATATCGTTTGATATTGCAGCATTCATCAAAGGTGTGGCGCATCCTGTCATTAAGAACAGCAGGAAGAGGATGAAACATAAATGTATTTTCAAAACCGTGTTGCTGGACATGTACATCGTCACCTCCTGAAAGCGAACCTTCTCTTCCCAGGGATTTCCGGGAACACCGTACATATTTTTTTGTGAATTAAGTAAGCTGTCCCCAGAATTAGATGCCTTGATAGACATTTTATTTTTTTGTCACTCTTGGCACGTGAAGAGCAATTGGAATATGTTTTTTATAATGATTGAAATCATTATCAATTGAAAATATGGGCATATTGTTTCTTGTTGAAACAGCGCAAATCAGAAAATCTGCATTTGAACCTTGAATGCCTTTACTGCGGAGGGCCAAAGACCAAATACAGGTGTCTACTAAAACCTTCATTTAACCTTCCGCTGTTTTTTATAATTATAATCTGACTTATATTCTATCGTGCCAAACAGGTTAATAATTTCAACCTGTTTGCGCCTTTGGATGTACTCAAGGAGCGCTTCAGTAACAACTGCTTTTTTGGTACGATGCAGACCAATTAAACGTGCTTCTTCGATTAATTTGTCGTCAATTGCTAAATTAGTGGCCATATTTTTTCTCCTTATTCTGAAAGGCAACTGGAGATTTATTTTTTGTTTTTTACTTTTGTTTGCTCTATAAATTTAGGGCAGACTTAATTCCGAGAGCCAGTTATGGGCGATTCGGATTTCAGCACCATTTGGAAATGTTTTCTCCCTTTTCAGTTCCTTTGTTACCTGAATCATTTTTATTTGTGGAAAAAATTTTTTAAAAATTTCAAAATTCGGACTTAGATTTCCATCTTTCCATTTCACCTCCACCATTAATGAAGGATTATCATCGGTTGTGGTACAAAAATCGACTTCTTTCCCATCCTTGTTCCTTAAATAATAAAGTTTTTTTGTTTCTCCGAAACAATCTTCTCGAAAATGAATTTCTTTTTGTATGGCGCAGGCAACAGTGTTTTCAAGTTTAATACCTGAATCGCCAATGACCTGCCCAGTATCATAAAAATAGAACTTGGGCGTTTTTTGAATAGCTCGGGCTATATTTTTATGAAAAGGCGGTACTTTAAAAATGACATACATGTTTTCAAGTATTGTCAGCCACCGTTTAATTGTTTTGTCCGAGCATTGGAGATCCCGGGCCAGAGAACTGTATGATACCGGACTGCCCACTCTGTTTTTTAATAATTGGATAAGTGTTTCTATCTGTATTATCTGTTGAACATTTTCAAGATCAATTAGATCCTGTTTTAAAATAATATCAAGATGCGATTTTTTCCAACGGTTATAAAATCGAATAGTACCATTAAGAAACGGTTCAGGAAAACCACCAAAAATTAATAGGTTATCTAATTCATCCTCAAGGTTTTCCGGTGTTAAAAAGGTATTAATTTCCTTTAAATCCAGGGGATGCATCCTGAATTGGAAAAACCTGCCTGCCAGGGAATCGCCAACTTTTCTATACGTATCAAGCTTGGCACTTCCGGTAACAAGGATAGAGGGAGGCATGCCTTCGGTATCATAAACGCCTTTGAGCCATGATTTCCAGTTTTTTAATTTATGAAGTTCATCAAAAATGACAAGTTCTTTTGATCGATCCCAAGACTTTTTCTGTAAACTCAAGCGGTCGTCCAAATTGTCAAAGTTGAAATAATCAAAATTATTTTTCAGCACTTTGGACAATGTGGTCTTTCCAGTTTGCCTGGGTCCGGTCAGTAGTATAATTTTCTTGTCCAAATCTTCTTGGATATATTTTGTCAGATATCGCTTCATAACGACTATTTTGACATAAATTCCGAAATAGTCAAGACTTTTTCGGAATACCGTCCGGGAAAATCTATTTTAAAGGATCAAATTTTAATCCACAGATTTCGCAGATTACACAGATTACTCTAATCACTTGAACTGCGATGCGAAATCTGTAGGGGTTAATTCCCCGCAGCTTGCCGCGACAGGAAAGATTAAAACACTTATTTTGATACCCCGCTGCTTGCGGTGGGGTAGTTCATTCTTGCAAACTTCAATGCCTCGCTTCTGCTCTTGCCGGCTTTTAAATGTCCATAAAATATTTTCATATATTCCACTGCAGGTTTTTAGTCTACCACTATAACGACGCGACACTCTTTGAAAAAGTCATTATTTTTGACGGCCTCAAGGATGCGGTCAGCATCCTCGCGGGAGATAACAACATCATCAGATTTACCTCTTCTTCTCTTGACTTCTATGGCCCTGACTGTGAGGGGATTTTCCCCCGACCTGGCGTTGTAGGCACTCTTGAGCGTTTTCTCATAACCGCATAATCCCTGCATAACCGCCTGCTCTTTGGGAAAGGATCCATAACTGACCCCCGCCTCTCCCTCTTTAAAAACGACCTCGGGGCCGTAAAGCACTTTGAAGGTTGAGTTTAGCTGTACGAGTATCCTTGGAGCCATCGCCGGACGAAGGCCTAAACCGCGGGCATCTACTACTAACCCTGTGTACATGAGAGAGGATGGCTCGATGTTTTCCGGGCGGTAAATCGCTTTGGTATCGGACTTGATAATTTCACTTTTAGTTGCTTCATAATGATACAAAAGTTTTATCGTACAAAGTGCCTCTCCCTCATCCTCTTCCCATTTCAGGTCTTGTATTTGAACACCTGAAATTGTCGCCGGAGGATTGTCCCATTTTGGAAATTCTACAAATTCAACAGGGGGAGATATTAATTGCCAGTTTTTTATTATAAATCTTTGCCCCTTAAAGTTAATAATTATAAAGTCCTCTGTTAACTCAAACTCTTTGATTATTGATTGAGAATCCACCTCAAATCCTGCAACCTTTTTACGAAGGTTAGAAAAGATTGCGCCGCCTTTCCACTTAGTGATTGGGCGTTTTTCAAGAACTGCGATTTTTTCTGCAATATCTCTTATGCCTACAAGAAAGGCTGCAACAAATGCCTCCTGCTTTCTTATCTCCAATGGAGCATCTTTGGAAATAGAACCACCTATTCCTTCAACATAAATTTTTTGCTTGATTAATCCATCGAAATCCGCTTTTTTAGCAGAGAACGGCCCATTGGCACAGTTTACATTTGATAAAATTATCAGCAGTGTTACCGCAAACAAAAATAACTTCTT